>NZ_QUCY01000013.1:0-75338 GCF_003474385.1 Eggerthella sp. AM16-19 | reverse complement strand
ATCGCCGACGCGGCTTACGCCGCACCCCCAGAAACGTTACGCCGTGCTCTTGATTTCTGTAAGCAAGTATCCTTACTTCAGCAACCCGCCTACGCTCTCAATCGCGGCGACGTCAGTTTAGGGCGCTTGTTTCCCACCCAATACGTCCACTCGATAAGAGAAGGCCGACGTTTGAAGGGACACCCCCATGAACCAACAAGCAAAGTATAAGCTCATTGGCTTTATCATGATGTTCTGCTCATCATCGCTGATGGGTGGTATCGGCGCATTTGCCCGATTCATCGACGCACCTGGCGACTTCATCTCCTTCTGGAGGAACTTCGCCGGTCTGATCGCTCTGTCGATCATCTTCCTGTTCATCGGCGGCTTCAAGAAGATGAAAGCCACGAGATTCTCCGGCACGATGCTGCTGTCCGGTATCTTCCTTGGCCTGCTTTCCGGTCTGTACTGCCTCTCCACGCAGTACACCACCCTGGCCAACGCTTCTTTCCTAATTTACACCGGCCCCATCTATTCGACGATTCTGGCTGCCATCTTCTTGAAGGAAAAGATTAACATCAAAGGCGCCTTGTGCATCATAGCGGTTGTTATCGGCATGCTGTTCATCGTCGGTATCATCACCCCGCAGGGCCTCACGCTCGACCTTGATCCGAAGTACGCGTTCGGCAATGCAGTCGCTTTCGCCTCTGGTGTTGCTTATGGTCTGTATCTGTTCTTCTCCCGCTATCGCGAGGATTGCGATTCCAACGTTCGCAGCTGGTGGAACTTCCTGTTCGGTTCGCTGTCGATCCTGGTTCTGCTGGTTTGGCATCACTTCTTCCTGCAGCCGCTCGCCTACACCGAGAAGATCAACGGCGTCACTCAATTCGATGCTAACGGCCAGATCATCACCCACGCATGGAGCCTGTTCACCATGGACGGCAATTCCTGGATCGTGCTGATCGCAGCAGCTTTGATCACCGGTTTCGGCGCCTTCTACCTGCTCACCTTCGCGACCAAGCGTCTGAAGGCCGGTGAGCTGGCGGCCATCTCTTACCAAGAGACCATCATGGCCTCCATCCTCGGTCTGATCATGTTCGGCGAAGTCATGACTGCCTTCCAGCTCATCGGCGGTGCCCTGATCGTCATCGGCGGCGTGGCGCAGATTTTCTTCTCCACCAAGGCTGCCAATGACGGCGAGGTCGAAGCCGGTGCCGCGATTTCCGCGCAGGTCGGTGCTGGGGGAGCAGGCGTGATCGACGCCACCCCCGACGGAATGGATCCGAAGCTCGAAGCCATGAGCGCGGCAGCGCAGAAGGCAGCTGAGGAGTTCGACACAAAGTCAGCTGCCACAGAAGCTTAATCCTTTAGTAAATCGCAAGGGGATGTTCACCCCTTAAGGATGGGCATCCCCCCACATAACCCGGTTGATTCCGAGGTCGAAGGGAGACGATTCCTATGAAGCCCAGCGTGTACATGGAAGAAATGGACGCGTTCACCTATCGCGACAAGCTTGAAGGCGATTCCATCTTCTTCATCCCGGTCGGAGCGCTTGAGCAGCACGGATCGCATATGGCCATGTGCGTCGATGCCGCACTCACCAAGACCATGGCAGGCGAAACCGCTAAGGCTCTTGAGGAGGCGACCAACGGCAAGGTGCACGGCATCGTTACCGCCCCGATTAATTACGGTTTCCGTTCCCAGCAGCGCAGCGGCGGCGGATTCCACCTCACCGGCACCACCAGCCTTCGCGGAACCACGCTGATCTCGCTGGCACGCGACATCGCGTACAGCTTGATTCGCCAGGGCGCCCGTAAGATCGTCCTCATGAACGGTCATTACGAGAACTACCAGTTCGCATTCGAGGGCATGCAGCTTGCCATCGAGGATGCTCGCCGTGAAGGCATCGACGACGTGAAGATCCAGCTGCTCAGCTATTGGGACTTCGTCGATGACGCCACCATCGAGCGCCTTTATCCCGATGGATTCACCGGTTGGGACCTCGAGCATGCAGGCGTTATGGAAACCTCGCTCATGCTCCTGTTCTTCCCTGAGCTTGTGGATATGAGCAGGATGGACGAGAAGCTCTACACCGGTCTTCCGGCAACTCTTCCCAACTACGACATTCTGCCTATCGTTCCCTCCTACACTCCGCCTTCGGGTTGCCTGTCTCACCCGGGTGAGAGCTCCAAGGAAAAGGGCATCATTCTGCGCGACGTCGCTGTTGCCAACATGGTCGAAGCAATCAAGCTTGAGTATCTATAAGATTAGATCATCGTAAACAGTCGGGTGATACAAGCGCTTGGCATGTATCACCCGATTTTCCAAATGACCCTGCAAGAGCGCAGGACATCGGGAGGTTTCATGCTTCACTACACGGACCGACGTTTTGACGCCAACGAGCTGGTTCATTCCCTAGGCGATTTCCATGAAATCAGTTAGGAGCACGAAATGAGTGCTGTTACCGCCGACATTCCGAGTACGGATGTCGAAGAGAAAAAGGTCCCGCTTAAGGTTGCGTTCTCGTCCTTCTTGGGCAACTTCATCGAATGGTTCGACTACGCAACGTATACGTACTTCGCGATCACGATCGGCCAGGTGTTCTTCCCGGATTCATCCGTGGACTCCACCCTTATGGCTTTCGCAATCTTCGCTCTCTCGTTCGTTTTCCGTCCGCTTGGCGCTGCGTTCTGGGGCTCCATGGGCGACAAAAAGGGCAGGAAGTGGTCTCTGTCCGTCTCTATTCTCTGCATGACCGCTGCAGCGTTCCTTATCGGCTGCCTGCCGTCTTTCGAGACCATTGGTATCGCCTCTCCTCTGCTGCTGCTTGCACTGCGCAGCATCCAGGGCTTTAGCGCTGCTGGCGAGTACTCCGGCGCAGCTGTGTTCCTGGCCGAGTACGCTCCTGCGAACCATCGCGGCAAGTACTGCTCGCTTGTTGCCGCATCCACGGCATGTGGCCTGTTCGCAGGATCTACCGCTGCACTGATCATCAAGATGAGCATGCCCGAGATCGATATGATCTCGTGGGGATGGCGCATCCCCTTCCTGTTGGCAGGACCGCTCGGCATTGCGTTCCATTTCTACCTCAAGAACCATGTCGACGACTCTCCCGTGTACGAAGAGCATGAAGAGGAAGTCGAAGAAAACACGGTTCCTGAAGTCGCGCACCCCACGCGTCTGGTTTTCACCAAGTACCGTAAGCGCCTTCTTTCCAGCATCGCTGCGACCATGGTGAATTCCGTCGGTTTCTACCTGGTGTTGACGTATCTGCCGACCTATCTGACGCAATATGCGGGCGTGAACGCAGGTGACGCCCAGCTGGCCACCGATATCGCGCTGCTGGCGTACATCTTCATCGTGCTTGCGGCTGGTAAGGTCTCTGACATCATCGGACGACGCCGCATGATGCTCGGTGCATGCTTGATCTTCATCCTTCTGAGCGTGCCTGGCTTCTTGATGCTCAACACCGCTTCGCTGCCGATCATCATCGTTGCAGAGCTGATGCTGTGCATCACCCTTTCGATCAACGACTCGAACATCGCCTGCTATCAGGCCGAGATGTTCCCCACTGAGGTTCGTTACACCGGCGCTGCACTTGGCTCGAACATTGCCTACGTTTTATTCGGTGGCACGGCATCCATGATGGCAACCGCGCTGATCGACTTCACGGGCAACGGTATGGCCCCGGCTTACTACATGATGGGCATCTGCATCATTGCCGGTATCATCCTTTGGTTCACCGCGCATGACTATAACGGCATCGAGCTCCACGACATCAAGTAGTTGAGCAGCAGACGAGCTACTTCATCTCGGTAGGTTAGATCGCAAGCTTCTATCAAACAGGGCTCATGGCGCCGATGGCAACGTCGGCGCCATCCGTTTCCGATCGTTTAACTGGCAGGGTGTCCAAGATTGCGGGCTTGTATGACGATGCAGCGTAACCGATGCGGCGTTTGCGCAAGTCAAAGTGGGTGAGTGACTGCTAACTCCCGCCTTCGCCAATGGATTCAAATCTGCTTTCGTCCTATAAGCCGGATATAGCACAGTCTGCAACAGCACATGAAAGGGGCCGGGAAGCCCCGGCCCCTTTCGCTGATTTGATTTGGCAATGCAATCGAGTCTAAATGATATTTAGCGCTTCCTGATGCCGCCACGACGATTCGTATAACGGCCCTGGTACTTGCCCATAATGCATGGGTTGGACGCGCAGGTGCCTGATGCGGCAAAAGAAGAACCAGCTTTAATATCCTCTTTTGCGTTCATTTGATCGCTTGCGACGTTCGCTAACGGCTCCTTGCTCATGTCCGCTGTCCTTTCATGCCTGTTCTAATCAAGATTGGGGCAATCCCCAACTTTCTAGCTATGCATTATAGTCCCCTCGCTGCTCAAAGCAATGCAATCGCGCACGAGTGTAAAGTGAAATCTATGTTTTACGGTTTTCGTTGCTAACTATGCAGCGCGCAATCGACTCTAAGGTTTTTGTTTGCTCGAAAGGGCTGGAGCGGTATTCGGCTCGATTCGAATATCGGATGGAGCGATCGTTGCCCGTATGATTTGGGCGAATTCGAGAATAACGTGAGCATGTGCATGTCTGCGATCGACGATGTGTTTGCTGGTCTTTTTCGCATGCGCTCTGAGGCCTTAGATTATGAAGGGCGTGTGCGGACCCTGTGTGCAAATGGGGCGATTCCGCCTGTTAGCGGTCGTATATCGGTGTAAACGCCTCTGTTCGCGCGACAAATGAGCCGCATGCCGCTATACTTCTTTAGGTTTGAAACGTTCCGCTTACAACGAACCTACAACTACAGCACATGCGCGCGGGACGTTGCCTGATGCCGTATGGGTATCTGGGGGCGCCGAAGGCGGCGTCTAAGGTCGGCCGCGAAGCGAGTGCGGCCCGTAAAAGGAGCAAAGGTGCTAGATCAGTTCTTCTCGCATATCTCGTTCGTGGACATATTCAACTTCTGCGTCTTCTTGGCGTTCACCATCTGCTATACGTATCAGCTTTACTACGTGTTCGTGGTGCTCACCCGCAAGCCCAAGCAGCTTGTAGCGAAGAAGAACCACAAGTTCGCCGCCGTCATCAGCGCGCGCAACGAAAGCGCGGTCATCGGCCAGCTCATCCACTCGATCAAGGTGCAGAACTACCCGAGCGAGCTTATCGACGTGTTCGTCATCGCCGACAACTGCACTGATAACACTGCCGAGGTCGCTCGCGAGGCCGGCGCCATCGTGTTCCCGCGTTTCAATGCCGAGCAGGTGGGCAAGGGTTACGCGCTCGATTACGGCTTCAACGTCATCCGCAGCCAATATGCCGATCGCGGCTATGAGGCGTATTTCGTCTTCGACGCCGACAACGTGCTCGACGTGAACTACTTCCGCGAGATGAACAAGACCTTCGACAACGGCGCCGTCGCATCCACCAGCTACCGTAACTCCAAGAACTACGACAGCAACTGGATCTCCGCCGGTTACGCCGTGTGGTTCCTGCGTGAGGCGAAGTTCCTCAACCAGGCTCGCTTGACGCTCAACACCAGCTGCGCCGTTTCCGGCACGGGCTTCTTCGTGTCCGCGAAGATCATCGAACGCAACGGTGGCTGGAAGTGGCATCTGCTCACCGAGGACATCGAGTTTTCCGCCAACTCCATCCTGGAGGGCGAGCGCATCAGCTACACGCCCACGGCCGTGCTCTATGACGAGCAGCCCGTCACGTTCCGCGATTCCTGGAACCAGCGTTTCCGTTGGGCGAAGGGTTTCTACCAGGTGTTCTGGCACTACGGAGCACGATTGGCCAAGGGCATCGCCACCAACCCCAAGGGCAGCCGTTTCGCCTGCTACGACATGCTCATGACCATCGCGCCGGGCATGCTGCTCACCATCATCAGCGTGACGTTCAACGCCATCATCATCGCCCTGGCAGCGGCAGGCCTTATGTCCACGGGCGTCATGGTGGCATCCTCGGTGTCGTCGATCTGCTTCTGCCTCATGAACTACATGGTGTTCATGTTCATGTTCGGCGTGCTGACCACCTTCGTGGAATGGGATTCCATCCACTCCACCACGGGCAAGAAGATTCGCTACATGTTCACGTTCCCGTTCTTCATGCTCACGTACGTGCCCATCGCGTTGGTGGCGCTAGTGAAGAAGTGCAACTGGAAGCCCATCAAGCACTCCATCAACGTGGACGTGCAGGAGTTTGCCGAAAGCGAATCCCGTCGCGAGCGCGCCTAGCGCTGAACGGCGAAACAGCATACGAAACCGGGAAGGCGGCCTTGGGGCCGCCTTCCTTGCGTGGCGGGCGGGATTCAATATGCGCGGGCGTGTTCGCTAGACACGGGCGAACACCAGACAGTGCAGCTCCACCGCACCCGCCGCGCGCAGGGCGTCGCAGGCCGCGTTCATGGTGGAGCCCGTGGTGCATACGTCGTCGATGAGCAGGATGCGAGCAGGCACCGTGGCGCCCGGCAGCGCCTGGAAGCGCCCCTGCAGGTTGTGGATGCGTCCGCGCCGCCCGAGCGCGCGCTGATCGAAGGTGCGGGGTCGCGCCAACGCCTCGACCAGGGGGATTCCCGCCATGCCGGCAACGGCGCAGGCGAGTTCGCGGCCGTGGTCGAAGCCGCGCCGGCGGCGTGCGGCGGCGCTCGCGGGTATGGGCGCCGCCACCGCGCCGGCAAGCCACGCGGGCGGCACCTGGAAAAGCATGAGCCGCGCCATCTCGGATGCCAGACGCCTTTCCCCGGCGTCTTTCCAGGCGCGCACGATGCGTGCGGCGCCTTCCTCGAAAGACACTGCCGCCGCCATGCCGTCGAATGCCGGTTGCGTGCGCCCTTGCGCCGCAAGCATCACCTCGTTGCACTCGCAGCACTGCACGCGCCCGAACGGCGCGCCGCAGCGGGGGCAGGCGCGCCACCAGTCCACGTAGGTGAGCGCCGCCCGGCAGGAATCGCATAGCACGTATCCGGGCGTATCGCAAATCGCGCATCGCGTCGGCCACACGGTCTCGGCCAAGGCCTCCGCGGCCTCGGCGGCGATCGGGGCGCAGGCCCCTGCTATGTTCGACAGCATTCCCATGCTTTGAAGCTTAAGCGCTCCGTCTTGCGAAACCCTTGCGGAAAACGCGCCGCGAAACCCTCCGCTCCTTGCGTATCTGATACACTACTAAGGCTTCTTTCGAGTCTGTAGTTGCGGGCTTTCCACGAAGGCCCTAGTCCATGGCAGATGCGGTCGAAAGGATCCACGTAAGTCCCGCGGCGCGTCCGCGAAGGCGAGCACGGCGTATCCTAGAGGTAAGACGCACCCTCCGTTTATACGAGCGGCATACCGTCGCGACGGGGGAGAGGGTGGCGCGAAAGCCAAGCCCCGGTGCGCGAGTGTGGGGTCGAAAACTAGGTCAGTCGGAAGAAGCTTGTTTTCACATGCACGAGATGGAGGAAGTCGGAACATGAAGCATCTCAAGCGCTTTGCCGCATGCTGCGCCGCGGCCGTCTGCTGCGCCGCTATGCTGCTGCTTGCCACCGGTTGCCAACAGCAGCAGGAATCGTATACGCCGCCCGAGGCCACGCCTTCGGTCAGCAAGCCCGTCATCGCCCAGGAAGGCGTCCTGCGCGTCGGCGTCAACGCAAACAACGCGCCTTTGGCCGGCCAGCCCTCCTCTTCCACGAAGATCGTCGGCATCGACGTCGACATGGCAGCCGCCCTGGCCGACCAGCTCGGCCTGAAGCTCGAGGTCGTGGACGTTTCCACTGACGCCGCCGGTGCGCTCACCTCCGGCAAGGTCGACGTGGTCATGGGCGTGAACAAGTCCGATTCCCCTAGCTTCTGGACTTCCGACACGTATCTGCCCACCGCCGTGGCGCTGTTCGCCCAGTCCTCCAACTCCACGGTGCCTGCGAACTCCGCTTCCACCAAGATCGCCGCGCAGGTGTCCTCCAACAGCGCCTGGGCCGTCACCAACGAGTTCGACAACTCCACCATCACCACCACCGAGGACCTCAAGAGCGCCTTCTCCGCGCTTGAGTCCGGCAAGGTGCAGTATGTGGCCGCCGACGCCGTCGTGGGGTCCTATGTTTCCAACAACGCCGGCATGGACGTTCACATGGTCGCGCTCATGCAGCAGGCCAGCGGTTACTGCGTAGGCGTGCTCGACGGCAACACCCAGCTCAAGCAGGCCGTTTCCAACGCGCTTTCAGCTATGAACTCCAACGGCGTATCCTCGGTCATCCAGAAGAAGTGGCTTGGCACCGCCATGGACCTTTCCGGCATCAAGCTGACCGCCGGCGCCTCCGATGACAAGGACGACATGAGCGAGGTGCTCAACTCCGCCAACGCGGCCATCGGTACGCTTACGGGCAACACCGGTTCCAGCACCAACAAGGCCGACTCCGACAGCAAGACCAGCAGCGCCGATTCCGCTAGCAGTTCCGCTGATTCCAACAGCACTGGCGACTCCAGCGCTTCGAACGGCGCCGCAAGCACCGCCTCGAACTAATCGGCAACACATCGCATCTGGCTTCATCTTCGATCTAGGCCCTCGCAATCGCGGGGGCCTTGCTGTAGAGGGCGACGTTTTGCCACGCGCCTATGGCGAAAGCGTGCAGCCCTTCGATGTCGCTTGACCTGAAGTTAGCTTCTAGTGCTTCAATGGTTGGGAATCAACGACGGTCCGCGTTGAGCGGGCGGGAAAGGAGCGGGCTTATGGAACCGCAGCAGGTCCTGCACATGCTTGAGCAGGTGGCGTCGGGCTCGGTAAGCCCGATCGATGCCCAGCGAAGCCTTGCCGACCAGGGCTATTCCGACCTGGGCTTCGCGAAGATTGACACCGATCGTGCGCGGCGCACGGGCGCTGGCGAGGTGGTCTACGGCGCCGGCAAGACGGCCGAGCAGATCGCCGATATCTGCCTGGCTCTGTGCGATGCTGGTCAGGCGTGCGTGCTCGTCACCAGGCTTGAAGCGCAGAAGGCGGAAGCGGTGCGGGCTGCGCTGCTCGCACGCGACCCGCAGGCTGAGGCGGCGTTCGAGTATCGGCCCGTTCCTCAGCTGGGCCTTCTCGGCGCGCCGGCAAAGCCGATGCGCGATAGCTACATCGCGGTAGCGTGCGCAGGTACCAGCGATCTGTACTGCGCCGAGGAGGCGGCCGTTACCGCCGAGGTGCTCGGATCGCGTGTGGTGCGCCTCTACGATGTGGGGGTTGCGGGCATCCATCGCCTCCTGGCGCATCGGGGGGACATCGCAGGCGCCAGCTGCGTAGTGGCCGTGGCGGGCATGGAGGGCGCGCTTGCCAGTGTGGTCGGCGGGATGGCCGCGTGCCCCGTGATCGCCGTTCCCACGTCAGTGGGTTACGGTGCCAGCTTGGGCGGCGTGGCGGCTCTTCTGGCTATGCTCAATTCGTGCGCGTCGGGCGTTTCCGTGGTCAACATCGACAACGGGTTCGGCGCGGGATATCAGGCACATATGATCGAGCGTGCGGGCAGCCGACATGGAGAAGGAGAACCTGACGTGAAAACCCTTAGATGGAACCTTGCCGAGAACGCCACGCGCAACCAGCTTCTGGGCGATACCCTGCTGCAGCTGCCGCCCGATTCTCGACAGCGTCTTGAGGCGGCGGCCGATACCGCAGGCGTCCCCGATCGCCATCATCACGATATCGGGGAGGTTCTCGCCACCATCGACGGCTTGGCGGTTTCGCCGGCGGTGCGCGGCCATATGCGCGCCATCTACACCATCTTGGCCGAAGCCGAGGCCGTCGCGCACGGCTGCGCGGTCGAGCAAACCCACTTCCATGAAGTCGGCGACGGCTCCCGCATTCGCAACACGCTGCTCGTCTGCCTGGCGGTGGAAGCCACGGGCGCCAAGCGCATCGTGGCCACGGCCGCGCAAACGGGGAAGGGCGAAGTGGAATGCGCCCATGGCACGCTTTCCATCCCGGCTCCGGCAACGTCGGCCATCATCGCCCGCGGCATCCCCGTGAGCGAGCGTACGTTGCCAGGCGAGCGCATGACCCCCACGAGCGCGGCCATGATCCTGCATTTCGTGGACGAGTTCGAATAATCGTCGGCTTTGGACAGAGGCGGCTCGGGTAATCACTCCCGGGACGCCTTCGCGTTCAGCGCAAACGAAAATCGCCGCAGGCGCGGTCCCGCATCTTGCGCGGGCCTTGCCTGCGGCGATTCGCCGTTTTCAGGGCCTTCGAGCGTTACCGCGTCCTGCGGCGTTAGCCGTTGAGCAGGTCGATCACGTCCAGATCGGCTTTCGCGCCCTCAAGGATGGCCTTGTTGCCGAACACGCAGACGGCTTCCTTGCCAAGCGCCCCTTCGATGACGCCTGCAAGCTCGCGCAGCTTCTCGGGCGTTGCTCCGATCATCTCCGCTCGCGTCTGCGCGCGCGCCTCGGGCGTGCGCCCGCTCAGGAAGTCGCCGTCCTGGCGGCGGATCTGCATGCGCTCCTTGAGCGGCGCATCGAAGCCGGCGACCGTGCTGACCACGTAGCCGTCCATCTCCTCGGGCGCGGGATCGAATGCGGCAAGCCATGCGGGCGTGCCGTTGAACCGCTCCAACGTCTCGTCCAGATGCGGGTCGCGATACGAATAGAAGCGCACGGTGCCGCTGCGCGCCGCTTGAAAGCCCGCCCCGTAGGCGCCGCCTTTCACGCGCACCTCGTTCCACAGGTAGTCGTAGGAAAGCACGCGCGCCGCGATCTGCCATACGCCGGTGTAAGGCGCGCCGAGCGAGCGGCGGTCGAAGCCCGTGGAGGCGTAGCACACGTCGGTGGGCACGATGAACGCCTCGTTGCGCATCTTCGGCTTCGGGATCTTCAGCGCGGCAGGGGACTTGCCCGTGCCAGCCGTGATGCCGGCGCATTGCCAGAAGCGCATGACGCACTCATCGCTGCCGGCGATCGACAGCAGCAAGTTCGATCCGTCGAACAGCTTATGCGCCACCTCATTCAAGCGTTTTACCAGTTCATCGGCGCGATCGTCGAAGTTATCCAGCAGCTGCACCAGGAAGCGGTGGAAGTCCACGCCGCCGAGCTGCTGGCGCACCACGCCGGCAGGTAGGAAGTACGACGTCAGGCGTGCCATGGCCGCTGCATGCCCGGCGTTGGCGAAGCTCTGCTCCATGCCGATGCGGCGCTGCTGCAGCGCGTCGCGGATCTTGCCGGTGTCGGCGAAGTCGGTCCTCGCCAAGATCTCGCTCGGCAGCTCGGCCAGCCATTCGACGTTTTCGGCCAATGCCGATGCGCTCGCCACGAACGTGGGTGTCACGGCATCGGGGTCGTGCTCGTCCTCGTACACCTCGCAGAAAAACGAGCAGTTGCCCAGCTTGCCGTTGGTGAGCGTGTCGATCTCGGCCGCCGAATGCGCATCGGTGCCGAGCTTTCCCAGCACGATGCCGAGCACCGCCGCATAGGGCAGGTCCTCGAAATCAAGGCAGCTCATATCAAAGTAGCGGTAGGCGAAGACCAGGCCGCGCGTCGGCAGGTGATGACGGATGCAGGGAACGGGCGCGCCCTCGGCCAGGCCGTATGCGGGCTCGACGGGTGCTGGCCCGATGTCGGCGACCGTCAGTTGCGGCAGCTTTGCCACATCCTCGGGCGCATCCGGCGTCTCCTGCATGCGGCGAAGCAGCGCGACCTCATCCTCGACGTGTTGGAAGTCGTCATCGGTGAAGCCGGCGGCCAGTTCGGCCAGGTGCCGCTGCCCGGGGTCGTCCTGCTGCTCGACGGGGACCACCTCCACCTCGGCCATATGGGCGCTGTCCAGGAACACCTCGCGGATGAGGCCCTCGAAATACCCCTCGTCAAGCGCGCGGCGCAGGTAGGCGAAGTCGTCCTCGTAGCGCAGATAGGCTGTGGCAAGATCGTCGTCGTAGAGCCAGCCGCACAACGACGTCATGGCAAGCGCCACGCCGTCGGCCATGCCGAAGTCGCGTTCGCGCATGACGAACTCGGCGCGGGAGATGGACGCCTCCACGAGCGCGTGGTCAAGCCCGCCTGCGGCCAGGCGCTCAAGCTCGGCATCCACGGCAGGGCGCAAACGCTTCGCGGCGTCTTCGCCCAAGTCGCGCACCTGCAGCACGGCGAAGGGCTGCTGCACGGAATCTGCCAGGTAGGACTGCACGTCCCCGGCTATACCGGAGTCCAGAAGCGCGCGCTTGAGCGGTGCCTCGTTGCTGCCGGCGATGGCGTCGAGCAAGATATCGACGGCCACGATGCGCGTGCGCTCGCGCACGTGCCCGATGACCCAGCCCAGGCCCATGCAGGCGTTCTCCGGCGCGGTTGCCATCTCACGGCGCACGCCCAGGGCGCGCACGGGCCCTTGCACGGGCAAGGTGCGCGGTGCAAGCTCCGCAAGCCCCTCGGCTGCGCGCTGCTCGCGGCGTTTCGCCTGTTCGGCGGCCACGGGCGTCAGGTAGCGCTCATCCAGGAACGCCAGCATGCGGTCAAGGTCCAGGTTGCCGTACAAGACGATGTAGCTGTTGTCCAGGCGGTAGTGGCGTTCGTGTTCCTCCAGGTAGTGCTCGTAGGTGAGCGTGGGGATGGCCTCGGGGGTGCCGCCGGACTCGAACGCGTAGGGGGTGTCGGGGAACAGGCTTGCCTGCAGCTGGTCGTACAGCACGCTGGTGGAATCGGACAGCGCGCCTTTCATCTCGTTGTACACCACGCCGTTATAGGTAAGCTGGCGGCCGGTTTCGGCCTGGGCCTCATCGGCGTCGGCCACCTCAAGGTGCCAGCCTTCCTGCTCGAACACCTGGCGCTTGCGGTAGATGTCGGGGTGCAGCACCGCGTCCATGTAGACGTCGGCCAGGTTCATGAGGTCCTGGTCGTTGGTGGAGGCCACGGGATAGAGCGTCTTATCGCCGAAGGTCATGGCGTTCAAAAATGTCTGCATGCTGGTTTTCAACAGGTTGACGAAGGGCTCCTTGACGGGGAACTTCTCCGAACCGCACAAAACCGAGTGCTCCAGGATGTGGAACACGCCGGTGTCGTCGGCCGGAGGGGTGCGGAAGGCGATGGAGAACGCCTTGTTGCGGTCGTCGTTGCGCAGGTATAGAAGTTTCGCGCCGCTTACCGGATGGGAGAGCGTGTAGGCATCGCCGTCGATCTCGGGCAAGGGCTCGGCCGTGAGCACGGTGAACCCGTGCAGTTCCTGGCCTTGTTCAAGGTTCATGCAAGCCGCCTTTCTCTTTATACTGGTTTCGCCCGCTATTGTCGCACAACGGCAGCGGGGCCGGGCAAGGTGCCGGGACTGCTCCGTGGTTTTTCTACCTAGGTGCCGGGGCCTGCCGGCCAATCCTTTATAATCGGTGGCATACACAGCATGGAAACGCACAAGGAGGTACGGCATGGCGCAAGATCGGCGCTTCTCCCATATCACGGTCAATGCCGCCGATGACGACGATGTGGTCATCCAAGCAGGAGCTTACGGCCGCCATCAGGGCGAAGCTTTTCTTGAAGAGGCTGTTTACGCAGAGCCCGAGCCTCAGGTTGCGCCCGTGGCGGTGCCCGAGCCGAAGCGTGCCGCGCAGCAGGCGCCTGCCGGGAACCATGCCGCCAAGTCGCACGCCGCTCACGCCCGCAAGCCGGAAACCTTTGCGTCCGATAGCCGTCCGCAGCCTGCCCATCGCGCCGAGCAGACGCTCGAGGATCTGGACGCCGGCCCCATGTCGGGCATGCAGAAGGCGGTGCTCGTCGGCGTCGGGATCGTCATCATCGCGGCGATCGTCTACTTCGCCCTGTTCATGCGCTGATCGGCTGTTTTCAAGAGAAAGGCCTGACCATGTCCAAATATAGCTTCAACATCGCCCGTGGCGCCCGCAAGCAGCAGCCCGAGGGCGACGCATCCCTGGGTCTGACCGAGGCGTTCGCGCCCATCGGCGCCGGCGACGCCCCCGAGCAGCGTGGCGCGGCCGACGGCGACACGTCGCTCGGCCTGACCGAGGCGTTCGCGCCCGTCGCGGCCTCCCACGGCGCGCATGCCGCCGGCTTCAAGTACCAAGGCGACACCTCGGAAGACTACTCCGACCCGGTGGAAAGCCTCGAGCCGCGCGACGAGCCCGTGCTCGGCGACGAGGTCCCTGCCGTCATGCCCTCCCAGCCTCGCGGCCGCCACGGCAAGCCCGATCCGGTGGAGCATCCGCATCTCAAGAAGTCGCGTCGCGTCCGCCGCGTGCTCGTGATCATCGTGGCCCTGCTCGTGGTGCTCGCCTGCGCACTGGGATATTTCGCCTTCCAGCTGTGGAACGAGTCCAGTCGCGCCATGGTGCAGCAGACCCAGGCCCAGCAGCAGTCCACCGACGTGGGCAACCTTTCCCAGGACAACTCCGGCAAGGACGCGGCAAGCGCCACCACCGCCAAGAAGACCGAGGTTCCCAACTTGGTCGGCGTGCTGGGGCAAACCCAGGATGCGGCCATCACCGCGCTTGCGCACGGTGCCACGGTCACGTCCTCCAAGGACGTCAACGAAGAGGGCAATTCCGTGAAGAAAAGCGTCACGGTGGCCCTGACCGCGGAGCCTGCCGATTCCCGCTCCGGCACGCCCACGGTCTATCTCGGGCTCGATGCTGACGGCAAGGTCATCCAGGCCGGCTACTCCGCCGCCACCGCGTCGCTGGGGTACGGCTCGCTTAGCTTCGCCGACGCCGTGAAGAACGAGCACATCGTCGAGAAGACGCTGCGAGAGGCGGGCGTGAACGTGACGGACGGTTCGGCCAAGCTGCCCTCCGACAAAACCTCGTATTCCACCTATGCTTCCGACGGCACCACGCTCGTGAAGGAGAACTGCTCGTTCAACGGCACCGTGGATATCAACGGCGCCGCCCACACCTGGTCGAGCGTGCTCATGTACGACTACAGCACGGCCAACGCTTCGGGCAACCTGGCCGACACCGTGCGTATCATCTATATCTACATCAACGCGTAGCAGGTAACCGGTGGCCGAATGGCCGCCGGTGCTATTTCGACCAGGGACCCGGGGCCGTGCACTCGGCATGTCGGAACGCAAGGGCTCGGTTGATGGCCTGGGACTGGAGCTGGGTGGGCCTTCCGCAGCGCGTGTCGGCGATCGGCGAGCTTGGTTCCTGCCCACGGCTTTCGCTTCTTGTGTTCATCTTGTGAACGCTGGCAGGTGAGAAGGGCGGTCCCTTGCGCCGGACGGCGTTCACGCTATAATAAACGAGCTGTTCACAAGCGGGGGCGTAGCGCCTCCCACCTAGTTCGGCGCTTTCAAGCTGCTGATGGGTCGTATGAATACCTGAACATGGTTCGTTCATCACGCCCGCATGCTTGAAGCTGTGGGTTTTTTTATGCCATGCGATATCGCATGCAAGGAAGGAAGGTGAGTGCGATAGCCGCTCAAGAGCCTAGGCTCAACGAACAGATCACGGTGCGCGAGTGCCGCCTGATCGGGTTCGACGGAACGCAGTTGGGTATCTACCCGGTTGCCCAGGCGCAGCGCGTTGCTGACGACCAGGGGCTTGATCTTGTTGAAATCGCCCCGAATGCGGAACCGCCCGTGTGCCGCATCATGGACTACGGCAAGTTCAAGTACGATCAGGCCATCAAGGCGAAGCAGGCTCGCAAGAACCAAAGCAAGATCGAGACCAAGGAAATGAAGTTCCGCCCGAAGATCGACGTGGGGGACTACACCACGAAGAAGAAGCACGTGCTTCGCTTCCTCTCCGCTGGCAACAAGGTCAAGATCACCATCATGTTCCGCGGCCGCGAGATGGCCCATCCGGAACAGGGCCTGACCATTCTGGAGCGCCTGGCCGACGACCTGAAGGACATTGCGGTCATCGAGAGCCAGCCGAAGATGGAAGGCCGCAACATGCACATGCTCATCGCCCCGCTTCCCGCAAGCATGCCGGCGAAGAAAAAGAAGGCAAACGACAAGAAAGACGAAGGAAAGGACGAAGGCAATGCCTAAGATGAAGACCCATCGCGGTACGGCAAAGCGCTTCCGCGTTACCGGCTCCGGCAAGATCATGCGTGCTAAGGCCTACAAGAGCCACATTCTGACGAAGAAGTCTCAGAAGCGTAAGCGTAATTTCCGTCACGAGACCGAGCTGGCTGCCGCCGACCGTCGCGTCGTGGCCCGCAACCTCGGCCTTCGCTAAGTTTTAAAGGAGCAGTGATAATCAATGGCTCGTATCAAGCGTGCAGTCAACGCCAAGAAGAAGCGCCGCACCGTCCTTAACCGTGCAAAGGGCTACTATGGTGCCAAGTCCCGTTCCTACACCGCTGCCAAGGAACAGGTCCAGCACTCCCTGCAGTACCAGTACCGCGATCGCCGCAACAAGAAGCGTGAGATCCGTCGTCTGTGGATCACCCGCATCAACGCCGGCGCCCGTCTGAACGGCATGAGCTACTCCGCCTTTATGAACGGCCTGAAGAAGGCCGGCGTGGAGCTGGACCGCAAGGTGCTCTCCGACATGGCCATCAACGACCCCGCGGCCTTCACCGCCATCGTCGAGGTCGCCAAGAAGGCCCTGTAAGCTGTAGTAAGCTTAACAATGTTGAACACCCCGCTTGGATTCCCAAGCGGGGTGTTTTGCGTTCTGGCTACGTATCGCCGAGCATGTCGCTTCGTTGCTTGCATACGGACGGTTGTCTGCATAGACGAGATGGGTTGCTGCCGATTGAATCCTGCGATTGTGCGCCGATGTTTTCGAATCAGAAGTGTTATAAGGGTATTAAGCCCTGGATCGTAAATAAAGATATTAGCGTTCAAGGCTGCTTTTAGCAGGTTTTTACTGCTAGCATTCAGCTGCCTTAGAGGGCTGTAGATACGAAAAAAGCGCCCCAAGGCGCTTTCCACGTGCCATGCTATCGCGTAGCGCTAGAGCGCTTACGATGCCTCCAGCTCTTCGTGCGTTCCGGACAGCGTGCGCCCGATATAGGTGCGCGCAGCGGCGGATGCGGTGCCGGTATAGCCGGTTTGAACCTCGATGCCGGCTGCTTTCAGGGCCGTCTCCGAGGTTGGGTCGATCCTGTCGACGATCATAACGCTGACATCAAGGTCCTTCAATACCTGAGCCAGCTGAGCCGGAGGGAACGAAAGGTTGGGCATATTCTGGCAATCGGCGAACATGCCACGGTCAACGCGATAGCACATGAAACTTGAACTGCGTGCAAATCTTGGTGCCACATCAAGCCCCTGGCAAGCTACCGCTATGCGCATGGCGTCCTCCCTCCTAAAGACGATATACACTTTACCGATAGATTACCGGGCTGTTATGCGCCGGCCCCTTAACCGGCGCATAACCAACTGTTAGCGGCGCCTGTTGCGCTGGTGCGCAACTTGGGCGCGATGGGCGCGTCCAGGGCGGAAATCGCCGCCCTGCGCACCGGACGCGTTGCTGGTCTTAGCACGGTTGGCGGAAGCGTTCCTAGAGCCGTTGCCGCGCTTCTGCTGCGAGCCGTGATCGGCGTTGCTGTGCTTCCTTGCGGCGTGCGCCGTCCCGCTGGCGGGCTTTTCGGCGACTTTGCGGCCGCCCCGTTTGGCGCGGCGGGTGTTCACCTCTTCGGCCTGTGCGGCCTCGCGTGCCTTGTTCTTCCTGCGCGTGCGGGCGGCCTGCTCTTTCTTAGCCTGCTGGATCTCGGGATCGCGACGTGCCTCGGCGCGCTGCGCCCTGGCAGCGGCCTCGTTCTCGGCTTCGTGCATGTCGAAGTTCTCAAGCTCAAGCTCGGGGATGGTGCGCTTGAGCAGCTTCTGGATGTCGCGCAGCGCGTCGGCGGTTTCGGGACTGACGAAGCTGACGGCGAACCCGGAAGCGCCTGCGCGGCCCGTGCGGCCGATGCGGTGCACGTAGTCCTCGGGTTGCGTGGGCAGGTCGTAGTTCACCACATACTCCACTTCCTCCACGTCGATGCCGCGTGCGAGCACATCGGTGGCGACCAGCACGTCGGTGGTGCCGTTGGCGAAGTTCTCAAGGGCGCGGCGACGTTGGTTCTGGCTGCGGCTGGAGTGGATGGCCTCGACGGAGTACCCGACCTTCTTCAGACGGCGGCACGTGGCGTCCGCGCGGCTGCGCGTGCGGCAGAACACGATGACGCGCCTGTGGCCGCGCTCTTTCATGAGGCCCTTGAGCAGCTCGGGTTTCACCGCTTGCTGCACGTGCATGACGTACTGCTCCACCGTGTCGGCGGTCTCGCCCTTGTGGGCGATCTCGACCATGGCGGGGTCGTGCAGCAGCTTGCCGGCCGTGCTCATGATGGTGCGGTCGATGGTGGCGCTGAACAGCAGGGTTTGACGGTTTTGCGGCGTGGCGCCGATGATCTTGCGCATGGCCGGCCAGAAGCCCATGTCGAGCATGCGGTCGGCTTCGTCGAGCACGAGCACTTCCACGCTGCTCAGATGCGCGGCGCCTTGGTCCATAAGGTCTACCAGGCGGCCCGGCGTGGCGATGAGCACGTCGATGCCGCGGTTGAGCGCCTGGATCTGCGGGTTGTAGGAAACGCCGCCGACTACGGTGAGGATGCGATGGTGCGTGTTCTTCGCGATGATGCCGCACACCTCGCCGATCTGCTCGGCAAGCTCGCGCGTGGGGGTGACCACCAACATGAGCGGGCCCTTGTTGCCCTTGGCATGCCCGAGCTTGTCCATGGTGGGCAGGCTGAACGCGGCGGTCTTGCCCGTGCCGGTCTTCGCGGCGGCGATCAGGTCGCGGCCTTCGAGCACCTTGGGGATGGCCTGCTCTTGCACAGGGGTGGGGGTGCTGTAACCCAGCTGGGCCACAGCTTGCAATGCCTGGCCCGAAAGGCCGAGGTCGTCGAAATGCGTCATGTAAGGTAGATCCTTTCCAGATGCGCGCGGCGTTATCGCACGTGCGCGGGTTTATGGCCCCAATAGAATTGGAGGAAGTGCTTCTTGTACAGCGGGTTTGCCGGGTCCTTCTCGGCGTTGGCAAGCTCCATGGCGGCGTACGCTATGTCGCGCGCAGCGTCTGGATGGCGAAGGAAGCTGCCGTTGACCAGCATCGAACGCGCGCTCTCGGGGCTGCGGGAGACGTGTCGCAACGCTTCGAGCAGCTCTCGCCAGGTGGTGACGTGCATTGCCGCGCCGTTGGCGGTGAGCAGCCTGACGTTGGCGTTTTCCTGACCGTACGCGCGGCCGAGCAAGATCATGGGCACCTGCGCGCACAGGCATTCGGTGACGGTAAGGCCGCCGGATTTGCAGATGACCAAATCCGATGCCGCCATAAGGCCTGCCATGCCCTCCACATACTCGAGCACTGTCACGCAATCGGAGATGCCAAGGTCGCTGCAGGCCCTTCGCAGATGGCCGGCGTACTCGGCGTCGTTTCCCGCGACGAACACGAAATGCAGGGTGTCGCCGAACGTGTGCAGATACGGCAGCAGGTTGTCGAGCGCCGTGCGGAAGTGCACGTAGGGCCGAGGCAGATAGGCCCCGGCGAGCGCCAGCACGATACGCTTGTCCTGCGGCAGGTTCAGGCGTTGCCGGGTTTGCTCGCGGTCATAGCTTGCGCGGAAATCCTCGCGCGTGGGGATGCCGGTGATGCGGATGCGCTGCTCGGGCACCAGACGCGGGCGCAGCGTTTCGGCCATGCTTTCCGTGGCCACGCAGAACAGGTCGGTCGACAGATGCGGCCACAGGCCCTCGGTCTCGTAGTCGGTGGGAACGCACACGATGGGGAAGCGCTGTCCGGTAAGCATGCGCGCCGCCACCGCGACGTTGGCTGCGGTGATGTGCGTGCATATGATGGCAAGCGGGCGACGCTTGCGTACCAGTTCGGTGAACTTGCCGTACATCAGGTGCGACCAGATGCTCCCGCCGCCCCATAAAAGCCTGCCGGTAAGCGTGAAGCGCCACGTCAGGTCGTATATCGGGCGGGTGGGGCCGGTGAACATGGAAGCGGTTTTGTCGCCATCGAACACCACGCGGCCGTAATCGAGCACATCGAGCACTTCGACCTCAAGACCATCGGGGAGCTTCGGCACAACGGGGAAGGCCTCTGTGGGCTGTTCGCGTCCTTCGGCCTGCTCGGCTTTCATGTATTCGAAGGCTTGGGCTACGGCATTGGCCGCGCTGCGATGCCCCGAGCCCACCGAAGCGTGCATGACGATGACCAGCGGTGCGGCCTGTTCGTTGTGCGGATCGGTTTCTGCGGGGGTAGCGATGATGGTTGCCTTTCCCTTCAAGATAGCGAAAAAGCCGGCAAGCCGGCTTTCACTAATAAGAAGGGCCGGTACTCGACCAGCCCTAGCGTTCGAATGGTGCCCCCAACGAGAATCGAACTCGTGTCTCAGCCTTGAAAGGGCCGCGTCCTGACCTCTAGACTATGGGGACGGGTTGCGCTTCCGTGTCGAAAAGCAGCCCGTTCAGTATGACAAAAAGCAATTCGTTTCGCAAGACCCGATTGCGGTGTTGTGCATATTTCTTACACAACTTGGCCCTATTTCAACATACCGGATGGGCACGCTCGGCGCAAACCCCCGTAGACTGATGATCGTCGATGGGGGGCGTGAAACGATCGGGTGCATTGGCCTGCGCTGATGGGAGACGCCCTTCTCGACGGGAAAAGGGGGGCACGGGAAGCCGCCGGCTTACTTCGCGGCGTTTGAGCGCCCGTAACGCTCGTAGGCTTCCGTGACCTCGATCTCGTACTGCTTGCGGTTGCCCTTGACCACCGTGTCCAGGATGAGCCCGCACGCGAAGCACAGAAGGCCCACGAACACCAGGCCCACCGCCAGAAGCGCCGTGGGGAGCTTGGGCACCAGGCCCGTCGCGGCGAACTGCGCGATGACCGGCACGCCGGCGACCAGGCCCAGCACAACGAACAGCAGCGCCACCCAGGAGAAAAGCGCCAGCGGCTTGTAGTCCTTGAACAGCGACATGATCATCATGAGCACCTTGAAGCCGTCCGAGAAGGTGGACAGCTTCGACTCCGAGCCCTCGGGGCGGTCGCGGTAGTCGATGGGCACCTCGGCGATGCGCCAGCGCTTGTCGACGGCGTGGATGGACAGCTCGGTCTCGATCTCGAAGCCCGGCGAGAGCACGGGCATGGTCTTGGCGAACACCTTGTTGTAGGCGCGGTAGCCCGTCATGACGTCGGAGAACTCGAACCCGTAGATGGCCTTGATCAAAAAGCGCACCAGGTCGTTGCCGAAGCCGTGGAAGGCGCGGTCGTTCTCCTCGCCGTAGGTGCCGTTCGAGAGGCGGTCGCCCACCACCATGTCGGCCTCGTCGGCGAAAAGCGGCGCGAGCAGGGCCGGCGCGGCCTCGGCGGGGTAGGTGTCGTCGCCGTCGACCATGAGGTAGGCCTCGGCGTCGATGTCGCGCATCATCTGGCGCACGACGTTGCCCTTGCCCTGGCGGCGCTCCACCTTGACGATAGCCCCGTGGGCGCGCGCGATGTCGCCGGTGCCGTCGGAGGAGTTGTTGTCGTAGACGTACACGGCCGCCTCGGGCAGCACGCGGCGGAAGTCGTCGACCACCTTGCCGATGGTGACGGCCTCGTTGTAGCAGGGTATGATGACGGCCACGCCTTTGCCCGTGAGGGCGGCCTTATCGGTTTCAGTCACCGGGCGCTCCTTCGTGAAAGTTGAATGCACAAGTACTAGGCATGCTACTCGAAACCGCGCGGTTTCGCTACGTGAATGCCGCGCTTTCCGCAGTATATGCGCGGATGGCGTGGGATTGTTGTGCCGATGGGGCAAGGGGTGCCATAATCGTCAGGTTGCGCCGAGAGCGTTTTTCGCCTTGCGCACGGGCCGTTCGGCCTGCTGCCGGTGCCATGCTCCGGCGTTCAAGCCGGCAACGCGACGTGTGCGACGGCATTTGTGGATGTACCGAGCCAGGCCTTGCTCGAAGGCCGGCGGATGCGGGATGCCCCCGCTTGCGATGGAGAGGAGCCCTGCGTGAAGAAGCTTATCGCGCAGCTTATGAAGTTCGGCGTGGTCGGCGTGATCGCGTTTATCATCGACTACGGCCTGCTGGCCCTGCTTACCGAGGCGTTCGGCGTGAACTACCTGGTCAGCGCCACCATCTCGTTCACGGTGTCGGTGGTGTTCAACTACGTCGCGTCGATGCGCTACGTGTTCACCCACAAAGAAGGCATGTCTCGTCGTCGCGAGTTCATCATCTTCGTGGTGCTGTCGGTCATCGGCCTGGGCATCAACAACGCGTGCATGTGGGCGGGCGTCGAGCTTCTGAGCGTGCATTACCTGATCACCAAGATCTTCGCCACGGCGGTGGTCATGGTGTGGAACTTCGTCACCCGAAAGATCTTCCTGGACGCCGGCGATGGGGCGCAGGGGCAGCAGGCGTAATCGTCGCTACGCCTGAAGGCGTGCCTGCTCAAGGCTTTTGTCTGGCGGGTGCGTGCGTCGGATGATGAAGTGTCCGATGCTGAAAGCGTGTGCGTTGGATGACGGGGTGCCCGACGCCGAACCACGATGCTGGAAACGACGAACCCGCCAGACATGACATCCAGCGGGTTCGAGGAGAATGCAAATGGTGCCCTAGGCAGGGTTCGAACCTGTGGCCTTCTGCTCCGGAGGCAGACGCTCTATCCAACTGAGCTACTAGGGCGTATCTATTGATTATACGCTACTATCGCCCGAATGGGCCCGAAAAAGAAATGAGTGTGAACATGATCGAAACCATCACCGTCGAGCGCATGGGCTACGGCGCCGAAGCGGTCGGGCATCTGTCCGACGGCAAGACCGTGTTCGTGGAGGGCGGCGCCCCGGGCGATGTGGCAAGCGTGGAAGTGGTGGAGAACAAGCCCACGTTCGCTCGCGCCCGTATCGCCAAGCTCGAGCAGCCCGGCTCGTGCCGCGTGATGCCGAAGTGGGTCGAGCCCGCAGCAAGCGGCGCGGCCCCGTGGCAGCATATCGCCTACGACGTGCAGCTTGAGGCAAAGCGCGCCAACGTGGTGGCGGCGCTCGCCCGCACGGGCGGCTTCGGCGACGCCGCGGCGGAGCTGGTGGCGCCGTGCCTGCCCTCCAAGCGCCAGTGGGGGTACCGCAACAAGCTGGAATTGGGCGCGCAATGGGATGCGAAGGGCACGTTCAACCTGGGCTTTCATCAGGAGGGCAGCCCTGATGTGTTGCAGGCGCTGTCCTGCCCGCTGGCCCATGACGCCATCGCCAAGGCGCCCAAGGCGCTGCGAGGGGCGCTTCGCTATCTGCAGGGCTCCGATGACCTGGGCATCTTCCGCGTGGGCGTGCGCACGAGCGTGCGCACCCGTGAGACCGAGATCGCGCTGTGGACGCGCCCGTCGGGCTTCCCGCGCGCGGCGGCCGCCAAGATGCTGAAAAGCTCGCTCAAGGCCACGAGCGTGGTGCGCGTCATCGCCGACCCCGGCAAGGCGCGCAAGATCAAGGGCCTTGAGGTGCTCGACGGCAAGGGCTGCTGGCAGGAGCAGCTGCTCGGCGCGCGCTACGTGGCGCATGCGCCGTCGTTTTTCCAGGTGAACACCGCGCAAGCTGAAAAGCTCATGGAGCAGGCCATCCGCATGCTTGGCGGAAGCGTGGGGGAGGACGGCCCCGAGGGGCTCGACGGGTTGCTCGTCGCCGACCTGTACGCGGGCTGCGGCACCTTCGGCGTGGCCATGGCGCGCGCCGGCGCCGATGTGATCGCCGTGGAGTCTGCGGCGTCTTCGGTGCGCGACTTGCGCCGCAACGCCGACGAGAACTACGTCGACATCGACGTCATAGGCGGCGACGCGGCTCGCGAGCTGCCAGAGCTGGGCGGCCTTGACGCGCTGGTGGTCGATCCGCCGCGCGCGGGCCTTGCCGACGGCGTGCCGGCAGACATCGCCGCCGCCCGCCCGGGGCGCGTGGTCTACGTAAGCTGCAACCCCGCAACCTGGGCGCGCGACGTGCGCCGCTTCGAGGACGTGGGTTATCGCCTGGAGCGCGTTCAGCCCGTCGACTTGTTCCCGCAGACCTACCACGTGGAGCTGGTCAGCTGCTTCGTGCGCGGCTAAGCGCCAGCGTGGTTGCGCCGAGACCGGGCGGGCGATGCCCGCGCAGCGCCGCGAAGCCGGGCGCACGTGGGTTGCAAGTTGCGGGACCTGGCGGATGCGCGGTCGGCTTGCACGGGCCGAAGGTTGCTGGGCCCGGGGGTGCGGCTGGAAGGCGGCGGGCCCCGGGTTCGCACGGAGTGCGGGGTTGCTGCATAGCGCCTCCGGGCCGCTTGCCGGCACTCAGGCCCCGTTTGTGCGTTCTACGGTTTTTCCCCGCAGGCGTTTTCAGGTTTCGCCGCGCCCGGTCCCAAGCTGCTAAACTACGCATCACGAGATTCGTTTAAAGCAACGCCCGCCTTCTGCGCGGGCGTTTTCGCGAAGGCCTCTGGCAAACGTCGGGGCACGCTTGAGAAAAGGAGAAGTCCCATGGC
Organism: Eggerthella sp. AM16-19; assembly: GCF_003474385.1. Classification (NCBI taxonomy): domain Bacteria; kingdom Bacillati; phylum Actinomycetota; class Coriobacteriia; order Eggerthellales; family Eggerthellaceae; genus Eggerthella; species Eggerthella sp. AM16-19. The sequence goes on along the minus strand of NZ_QUCY01000013.1, from coordinate 50,995 downwards.
TTTGTACACTCCCGCGTATCAGCCCACCGGCGATGAGATCGCCGTCATCAAAACCTCCAAGGGCGACATCCGCGTGCAGCTGGCGGGCAAGGACGCCCCCATCCACGTCGGCAACTTCGTCGAGCTTGCCACCAAGGGCTTCTACGACAACCTGAAGTTCCACCGCTACGTGCCGGGCTTCGTCATCCAGGGCGGTTGCCCCAACACGCGCGACCTTGATACTGACCAGGTCATCGCCGCTGCAGGCAATCCCTTCGCCGGCCTCGGCACCGGCGGCCCGGGCTACTGCATCAAGGAGGAGTACTCCACCAACCCCAACAACCACCATGCCGACGGCGCGCTGGCCATGGCCCGCAGCCAGAACCCCGATTCCGCGGGTTCGCAGTTCTACCTGTGCCTGGGCGCCCAGCCCATGCTGGACAGCGGCTACACCGTGTTCGGCCAGACGATCGAGGGTATGGACGTCATCGCCCAGCTTCGCGTCGGCGATGTGATCGAGGGCATCGAGATCGAGAACGCCGCCGAATAGCCTGCTAACCGCAGCATTTCGAAGCGTACAAGATAGCGAAGGATCCAGATGAACAACCAGTTATTCCAGCAAGCCCGCGCAGCGTATGCGCAGAAGGACTTCCAAGGCGCCTTGAAAGTCTACCGGCAGTGCTTGCAGGACGAGGCCAGCCCCCTCGCCCCCGGCGAGATGGGCCAGCTGTACCACCAGATGGGCAACTGCCTGGTGAAGCTCAAGCAGCCCAACGAGGCAATCCAGGCCTACGGCCAGGCCGTGGCCGACGAGGCCTACGACGCCCGCGGCGGCGTGCATTACAACCTGGGCATGGCCTACGCCGCCCTGCACGACTACGAGGATGCCGTTGCCAACTTCGAGGCGGCCGCTTCCGATGCGAAATACGATTCCGCCTACAAGGCCTACACGGGCATGGGCAACGCGCTTCTGAAGATGGGTAAGACCGCCGAGGCCGGCGTGGCGTTCCGCAACGCCGCCCTTGACGAGGCCAATCCCGACCCCACCAAGGCCCTGCTGAACCTGGGCGTGTGCTTCATGGCCCTCAATCGTGCCGCCGATGCGGTGTCGTCCTACGAGAGCGCCCTGCAGTTCGACATGCAGCCCGAGATGCGCAACCGCCTGTACGCCAACCTCGGCCAGGCCTACGTCGCGACCGGCCAGATGCAGAAGGCCGTCAACGCCTTCGAGGAGTCCATCGCCGACAAGACGTATTTCCTGTCCGACTCCGCAAGCGTTGATTACCAACGCGCGGTGGCAGCGGTCGCCCAGGGCACGTCCGAGATCACCCAGGTCATGGCCCCGGTTTCGGTTCCCGGCGGCGCAGCGCCCTCCGATTCGGCGGACCTTTCCGGCATCGATGTGGCAGCCGACGGCTCCGCCATGTACGCCGAACAGGACCCCTACGCGGCCCAGCAGGCCGATCCGTACTATTACGGCGACCCCTACGCCGCCGATGCCGGCCAGTACGGCGCGGCAGCGGGCGATGATCGCTTCTTCAGCGCCTCCGACGAGGAGCTGGAGCAGTGGTCCAAGGGCGTTGCCAAGCGCGATCGCAAGCGCCGCAACGTGGGTCTGAAGATTTTCGTGGTCATCATCCTGCTCGTGGTGGCGGCCTTTGGCGGCGCGCTGTTCATGTACACGCAGGGTTGGGGCTACCCCAGCCAGGACAGCGTGGCAACGCGGCTGTTCGCCGATCCGGATAACGCCTCCGCGCTGTATTCCGCCGAGGTAAGCGACACGTCCGCCGCTTCCATGACCAACTCGCTCGTGAAGGATTCCGCACCCACCATCAACGCCGTGGAGAAGTCCATGACCGATTCCACCGTGTACGTGACCGCTGAAACCGACGGCGGCGGGCAGATGCAGTACAAGCTATCCATGGTGCGCGACCTCATCGGTTGGAAGGTCAGCAACGTGGAGCTGTACTTCCCCAGCCAGAACTAACGGCTTGACGAGCTGCGGACTTCGCGTCCGAGCCTGTCGCCAAACGGCTCGATGCGCAGTCAAGCATTGAAGCCGCAATCAAGGTAACCTGCGCCCGTGGAAACGGGCGCTTGGGATAAGAGATAAGAAGAAAGGTACCAATCATGGCTATCCAGAAGACCTACAGCATGATCAAGCCCGACGGTGTGCGCAACGGCCACATCGGCGAGATCGTCAACCGCTTCGAGCGCGCCGGCCTGACCGTCGAGCGCATGGAGCTGGGCATGGTGACGCTTGACCAGGCCAAGGCCAACTACGCCGAGCACGAGGGCAAGCCATTCTACGACGGCCTCATCTCCTACATCACCTCCGGCCCGGTCGTGAAGATGGTCATCTCCGGCGAGGGCGCCGTCTCCAAGGTGCGCACCCTCATGGGCGCCACTAATCCGGCTGAAGCTGCCCCCGGCACGATTCGCGGTGATTTCGGTCTGATTATGGACGAGAATGTTATTCACGGCTCCGACTCCCCGGAGTCCGCTGAGCGCGAGATCGGCATCTTCTTCGCATAAGCCGACCGGCATCCTGCATCTTTGGAGGCCCTTTGCCCGCTCAAGCGGGCAAAGGGCTTTTTGATTAGGCGGGATGCTGGAATACTGTTCACGCGTGTTGCCATCGGTACGCTGCCTTAAGGGGGTGGCCGTGCCGCTTGCAAGCACCATGCGGGTGCTTGCGTTATCGGAGCCCGCAATGCCGTAAGACGAGAAACGGATGAAACATGCTCTATCGAGTTTTCGACGCCGCGGAGCTACCCGCATTGGTGTCGGCATTCATGGACGGCTACGAGGTCGTGGCCCCTGTGAAGCGCGGTGCGCACTATTCGTTCGAGGCCATCAGCTCGCCTGACGAGATGGACCTGGCCTACGACACCACGCTCGCATCGCCGAAGCGCTACTTCCTTCCTCCCACCGAAACGCTCATGCGGTACAACGCCGCCACCAACGAGGTGGCCGATTTCCAGGAGGAAGTGGTCCCGCGCGTGATCTTCGGCGCCCATGCGTGCGACATCAACGCCATCAACCGCTTGGACCTGGTGTTCCGCGACGGGCGTTATCCCGATCCGTACTATAAGGCCCGCCGCGCCGCCACGTTGATCGTGGGCGTGTCGTGCAGCCCCGACTCCGATTGCTTCTGCAACCTGTGGGATGCCGACGAGGCGCGTTTCGGCTACGACCTGTTCCTTCATCGTCTGGGCGATAAGTTCCTGGTCAGCATCTCCAGCGTCGAGGCCGCCAACATCCTGGAGTCCGCCGTTGACCTGCGCGATGCCACCAACGAGGACCGCATCGAGTTCCGCCATGCCACGCGTGCGCGCCAGGCGGCGTTCAATCCCGAGATCCCCGAGATCCAGGACGTGGCCATGCTCATGGACGCGTTCCATTCCGACCCGTTTTGGGAGGAGCTGGGCAGCAAGTGCCTGGCCTGCAACGCCTGCGCCGCCGTGTGCCCGACGTGCTTCTGCTTCGATATCCAGGACGTGCTCGACCCTGACGGCCAAACCGGCGAGCGTCAGCGCATCTGGGATGCGTGCACTTCGCCGCAGTTCGCCGTGGTGGCTGGCGGTCACAACTTCCGCCCCACGGGCCGCGAGCGCGTGCGCCACCGCATGTACCACAAGCTCAACGGCTTTTTGGCCACCTACGACCGCATGCTGTGCGTGGGCTGCGGACGCTGCGTGAAGGCGTGCAAGGCCGACATCAACCCCATTCGCGTGCTGGAGTTCTTCGAGAAGAAGGGGGCCGAAGGTGCCTGCTAACACCGATTTCAACCCCGTGGTCGTATCGCCGTACCACGATGAGCCGGCTGCCATGACGGGGCAGGAGCTCATGGCCGCCAACCCGTATCGCCCGTGGCCGGCGCGCATCACATCCATCACCGAGTTGACGGCAACCGAGAAGTTGTTCGAGTTCCGCCTGATCGACGAGCGCATCCGCGAGGCGTTCCGCCACGAGCCGGGCCAGTTCGTCGAGCTGACCATCTTCGGCGTGGGCGAGGCTCCCATCTCCATTTCGTCAAGCCCCTCCAAGCGCGGCTTCATCGAGCTGTGCGTGCGCCGTGCCGGTCGCTTCACCGAGGCGCTGCACAAGATGCAGTGCGGCGACATCGTGGGCATCCGCGGGCCTTTCGGCCGCGGCTTCCCGTTCGAGGAGATGAAGGGTCACGATATCCTGTTGGTTGCCGGCGGCCTGGGCATCGCGCCGCTTCGCAGCCTCATCAACAACATCCACGACGAGCGCAGCGACTTCGGCAAGGTCACCATCATCTACGGTTCGAAGAACCCCTCCGAGGTCATGTTCCGCAACCAGTTCGAGATGTGGCGTCATCGCAAGGACTTCGACCTGTACCTGACCGTCGACAACCCTGACGACACGTGGGATGGCGAAGTGGGCCTGGTCACCAAGCCCTTCGAGCACCTGGAGATCAGCCCGACGAACACCTTCGGCGCGGTGTGCGGCCCGCCGGTGATGTACCGCTTCGTGGTCGCCGAGATGCGCAAGAAGGGCATCAGCTACGACCATATCTACATGAGCTTTGAGCGCCACATGAAGTGCGGCATGGGCAAGTGCGGCCACTGCCAGATCGGGCACCAGTACTGCTGCATCGACGGGCCCGTGTTCAACTATTGGGAAGCGAAGAACATCCAGGGGTCGATGTAGATGGGAGGCACGAACATGGGATGCGGAAACGACGACCGCCAGGCGCGCGACCTTCCGCGCGTTGTGGTGGTCGGGTTTGCCAGCTGCTTCGGCTGCCAGCTTCAGATCACCAACGTCGAGCAGCACCTGACCGACGTGCTCGGTCAGATCGACCTGCGCTATTGGCAGCTGGCTTCGAGCGAGCCCATGCCGGAGGAGTTCGACGTGGCCGTCATCGAGGGCGCCGTGACCACCGAGGAATCCGAAGCCACGGTGCGCAAGCTGCGTGAGCGCGCCAAGTGCGTCATCGCCTTGGGTGCTTGCGCCGCCACTGCGGGCATCCCCGGCATCGCGGCGCGCAACTTCTTCAAGCGTCCGAGCCAGGTGTACAAGGACGTACCCGCGGCATGCGGTTCCATGGTGGTGCCGCGCCCGGTCGGCGCGGTCATCGACGTCGACCACACGGTGCGCTGCTGCCCGGTCGACACCATGGACTTCATCGACGTGCTGCAGCGCGCGCTGTACGGTTCGAACAAGTTCGACCGAACGGGCACCATGTGCGGGCAGTGCAAACGCAACGGCACCGACTGCTTCTTCGACCAAGGCCAGCTGTGCTTAGGCTTGGTGACGGTTGCCGGATGCGGCGCGAAGTGCGTGAACCTCGGGCGGGCTTGCAACGGATGCCGCGGGCTTTCCCCCGACGCCAACCTTGAGGCCGCGCGCGCCGCGTGCGAGCGCGCGGGCGTGGACCCGGACGATTTCGATGAGGCGCTGGCGCTGTTCAACCAGGTTGAACGCGTGCAGTCGGCGCGCGAATAGGAGACGAATCGATATGACGAGGACCGCCATTTCGGTAGACCATATCGCCCGCGTTGAGGGCCATGGCAACGTGCATCTGTCCATCAAAGACGGTGCGGTGGAAACGTGCGAGATGAACGTGGTGGAGCCGGCTCGCCTGTTCGAGTCCATGGTGGTGGGCCGCAAATTCGCCGATGTGCCGTATATCGCCAGCCGCGTGTGCGGTATCTGCTCGGCAAGCCATGTGATTACCGACATCCTGGCCATCGAGCACATCTTCGGTGTGGAGGTCACCGACCGCACGCGCGCGCTGCGCGAGCTTCTGGTGTACGGCAGCTACTTGCAAAATCATGCGTCGCACCTGTTCGTGTTCGCTGCGCCCGACTTTTTGGACATGGCAAGCGTGTTCCCGCTGGCCAAGGCCAACCCCGAGTTGTTCGACCAGGCGCTGGGCCTGAAGTCGTTGGGCAACCAGCTGTGCAATCTGGTGGGCGGTCGCTCCATCCATCCGATCACCGCGGTGGTGGGCGGCTTCACCCACGAGCCAACGCGTGACGAGTACCTGGCCATGGCCGACAAGCTGGACGCCGAGCGCGAATTTGCCCGTGCGGTGGTCGACCTGTTCAACGGCTTCGCCGTTCCCGATATCGCCACCCAGGGCGACATGATGGCCATGGTGGCCGAGGGCCGCTACCCGGTTGCCGACAGCCGCTGGGCGCGCTTCTTGGATGCAGGCGTCACGTTCGATGCCGATAGGGCTTGCGAGCAGGTAGAGGAATACGAGGTGTCGCATTCCGCGGCGCTGTTCGCCCGCTGCAGGCAGACGGGGAAGACCTACTTCACCGGTGCGCTGGCGCGTATCAACGCGTCATGGGGCGCGCTGTCGCAGGAGGCGAAGGTGGCGGCGGCCAAGGCCGGCCTGCGCCCGCCCGAGCGCAACCCGTTTTTGAACAACGTCGCTCAGGCGGTGGAGGTGCTCGACGCGCTGGGACGTTGCGCCGACCTGTGCCGCAAGCTTGCCGAGCCCGACGGTCCGTTCGAGGGCGACAGCGTTCCGGTGCCGTTCGAGGTGCGCGCGGGCGTGGGCACGGGCTTCACAGAGGCGCCGCGAGGCACGGTGTTCCATCAGCTCGAGCTCGACGACGCCGGCCGTGTGGTGCACGCCACCATCATGACCCCCACGGCGCAGAACTGCGCGAACCTGGAGTCGGACATGCGCGTGCTGGCCGAGAAGCTCATCGCCAACGGCGCGGAGGCGTCGGAGGTGCGCACCGAGGTCGAGAAGCTCGTGCGAGCCTACGACCCCTGCTTCAGCTGCAGCGTGCACTAGGAAACCGAATAGTGTGAACGAAAGCGGCCCGCGAAATGCGGGCCGCTTCTTGATGGGGCTGGTCGAATGCGCCCTGTTGGCGCAATGGGGAAGCGGCTTGCGATGCGCTGTGTGCGGTTTGCTCGGCGCTTGTCGGCTTTGCCTTGATGCTCGGTATGACGCCAGGCTCCCTTCGTCATCCTTAATGCGTACCCCTGATGGATTTCCATGCGCAGGGAAACCGGGTGAAATCGCCTGTGCTAGAATCTGATTTCACTAGAAACGTAGCACAAGGGGTTTGCCTACATGTCATTCTTGGATTTCTTCTCGGGTCTTACTGGCCAGATGTCGTGCGACATGGCCATCGACCTCGGCACCGCGAATACCCTGGTCGCCATTCCCGGCGAAGGCATAGTCGTCAACGAGCCTTCCGTCGTCGCAATCGAGAAAAGCACCCATCGCGTCTTGGCCGTCGGCCACGAGGCGAAGAATATGATCAACCATACGCCCGATGCGTTCTCGGCCGAGCACCCGTTGCATGACGGCGTGGTGGCCGATTACGACGTCACCGAGGCTATGATCAGCGCGTTCATCAACAAGGCTGCGCCGCGCAAGTATCCGTGGCAGGCCAAGCCCCGCATCGTCATCTGCATCCCTTGCGGCGCCACCTCTGTTGAGAAGCGCGCCGTGTTCGAGGCCGCCGTGCAGGCGGGCGCCCGCCAGGCGTACCTGATCGAGGAGCCTATGGCCGCTGCCATGGGCGCCGACCTGCCCGTCACCGAGCCTACCGGCTCTATGGTCGTCGACATCGGCGGTGGCACCACCGAGGTGGCCGTCATCTCCCTGGGCGGCATCGTCACGTCCTCCAGCCTGCGCTTGGCCGGCAACCGTATGGATGAGGCCATCGCCATGCACCTGCGTGACCTTCTGGGCATCAAGATCGGCGAGCGCACCGCTGAGATCATCAAGATCAAGATCGGCTCCATCCTGCCGTTTGAAGACGGCCGCGAGCGCGACATGATCATCTCCGGCCAGGATGTCATCACCGAGCAGCCCAAGGAAGTCACCATCCAATCCGAGGATGTCCGCCAGGCGCTCATCGCCCCGTGCGAGGAGATGGTGGTGCACATCAAGGAGACGTTCAAGAAGACCAACCCCGACCTGGCATCGGACATCATCCAGAACGGCATCCTGCTCACCGGCGGCGGCGGCCTGCTTTCCGGCTTGGACCGCTACCTTACCGATAAGCTGGAGATCCCCGTGTGGGTGAGCGAGACGGCTTTGACGAACGTGGTCATGGGCTGCCTGAAGGTTCTCGAAACCCCGCAGGCGCTCAAGCAGACGCTCATGCGATCGAAATAGGACAGCCTCAACGTTATGGCTCTTAATTTTCAACAACAAAGCTCGGCGCTTATGCGCCGAGCGCTGCTTATAGGCTTGATTGCGGCAAGCATCATCATGATCACGGCTTACGGTCGCGAAGGTTCGGCCGGCCCGCTGCACACGCTGCAGTCGGCGGTGTCGGGCGCCGTCAGCCCGCTGCGCATCGTGGGCGGCTCGGTGGAGGCCGCAACCTCCACGGTGGGCGACACCATGGAGAACATCACGGCCGACCAGAACACCTTGACGGGCTTGCGCGAGTACAACAGCCAGCTTGAGCAGCAGTATGCCCAGATGGAAGAATATAAGCAGGAAGCGCAGCGCCTGCAGAAGCTGCTCGATTTGAAGGATAACTACCAGATCGAGGGCACGGGTGCGCGCGTCATCGGCCGAAGCTCCGAGGCATGGAGCCAGACGGTCATCATCAACAAGGGCGCCAACGAGGGCATTTCGACCGGTCAAACGGTTATCGGGACCTCCGGCGTGGTGGGCCAGGTGGTATCGGCCAGCGGAAGCACCGCGACGGTGCGCTTGCTCACCGACCCGCAATCCGGCGCCGCGGCCATGGTTCAGTCCAGCCGCGCCGAGGGCATCCTGCGTGGCAGCCTGATCGGCCTTCTGTATCTTGAGGACCTGGATGCCGATGCCGAGGTCAACGTCGGCGACGTCATCGTCACCTCGGGTCTGGGCGGTAGCTACGCGCGCGGCCTCATCATCGGCACGGTGGTGAAGGTGGACGCCCAGCAGGGCGATACCAGCCGACGCATCGTGGTCTCCCCGAACGATTCCATCGACACGCTCGAGGACGTGCTGGTGGTTTCCAGCGTGGGCGTATCCGATGACGACGATTCGGATTCCATAGCCTCCAGCAGCTCGACTTCCACAAGCGGCTCCAATAGCTCCAGCGGATCCAATACGGGAAGTTCGAGCAGCTCCTCGTCGAGCTCGAGCAGCTCCGATAACTCCGGCAACGGCAATTCATCCAACGAAGGGGGGCGCTAGCCATGGGCGAGAAGAACAACCTGGTGCTGGTGGTGGGCGCTATCGTGGCGTTCGTGCTGCAGATCGCGCTGGCTCCGGCCGTGGCGCTGTTCTCGGCGCAGCCGAACTTTCTGCTGGCCTATGCGCTGGTCGTGGCCATCGTCATCCCCACGGAGGCGGGCCCGGTGCTGCCGTTTGCCATGGGCCTTCTGTACGACCTTACGGGCACGGGCCCGGTGGGCGGCATGGCGCTTCTGCTGGTCATCGCGTGCTTCTTGGCTTCCCGCGTGTTCTCGCTGGTGGATAACGACACGCTGTTCATGCCGCTGGCCATCTTCACGGCCTGCGCGCTTTTGGCCGAGCTTTGCTACGGCATGCTGCTCATGGCATGCGGGCTTGCCGCCAACCCTCTGGAGGCGCTGTTCACCCGCGCCCTTCCGTGCGCGCTCTACGACTGCGCCGTGGGTCTGGTGGTCTACTTCGTCATGGCGCGGCTGCTTGCCGGCGGCGCCCAGGACCGCGGTCTGCGCACGCCGAAACTGCGATAGGGGGCGCGCATGTTCGCAGCTATCGTAGCCGGCTTCGTAGCCCTTTTGGTGGTCGCCGCCATCTTGGTGGCGGTCTATGCGGTGCTTCGCAGCCGGAAAACCGAGAACGTCAGCGTCAAGCGCGACGTTCGCTCCATCCAATCGGTGGGCGTGAGCAGCTCGCTTCCCGATTCTCATCGTGTGCCGGCAGGCGGCGTCGCCCGCGGAGGAACGCCTGCGCAGCCGGTGGCAAACCCCGGCGATAACCTGAAAAGCCGCTTCACCGCCATGGGTGTCGTTGCCGGCCTGATCTTCGGCACGCTCGCCACGAAGCTGTGGAGCATGCAGGTGCTTTCCGGCGCCTCCTTCAAAAAGGAGTCCGAGGACAACCAGTACACCACGGTGTACACTCCCGCGCCGCGCGGTTACATCCTGGACGCCGACGGCAACGTCATCGTGAAGAACCGCACGTCGCTGACGGTGCTTGCCGAGCCCGACGTCGCAAACGATCACGATGTCGTCGCCCGTCTGTCCACGGTGCTGGGCGTACCGAGCGGCATCGTGCGCAAGCGCATCGCCGATGCGACGAGCGGCGCGCAAAGCCAGCGCGTGGTGGCAAGCGATGCCAGCATGCGAAACGTCGCCTTCATCGCCGAGCACGCCGATGCGTTTCCGGGCATCACCGTGCAAACACGCACGGTGCGCGATTACCCCCATGGCGCCCTTGCGGCGCATGCGGTGGGCTATACCGGCAGCGTGACCAGCGATGACATCGCAAGCGTGGCCGAGGGCCGCGACCTTGAGCTGGGAGACTCGGTGGGGCGCAGCGGCATCGAACAGATGTATGACAACCTGCTTGCCGGCGACCATGGCGAGCGCAAGGTCATGGCCGATGCGCAGGGCAACGTGGTGGAAGTGGTCAGCGAAACGCAGCCCGTCAAGGGCTCTGATGTGCACACCACCCTGAAATCGCACGTGCAGTATGTGGCCGACAAGGCGCTTGCCGATATGATCTGCCCTGATGGCGGCGCTATCGGCTCGGGCAAGGGCACGGGCGGCGCGGTGGTGGTCATGGACGTCACCGATGGAAGCATCGTGGCGCTTTCCAGCTATCCCACGTTCACGCCCACCACGTTCGTGGGCGGCATCACGCAAGACGAGCTGGACCTGCTGCAATCCTCGGCCGCGTTCAGCCCGCTGCTCAACCGCGCCATCCAGGGCACCTATCCGGCAGCATCCACGTACAAGACGTTCACCGGCTTGGCGGCGCTTGAAAACGGCATGGCCACGGCAACCGAGACCTGGGACTGCACCGGCAGCTGGGACGGTTTCGGCTCGGGCGATGTTCAGAAGTGCTGGAAGAAGCAGGGCCATGGCACGCTCGATTTCCGCGGCGGCATCGTGAACTCGTGCGATACCGTGTATTACGACATCGGCTACAAGTTCTGGGACGCTGCTGCGAACAAGGGCAAGTCGGCAACGTTGCTGCAGGATTTCCTGAAACGCTACCGCTTGGATCAAACCACCGGCATCGACCTTAACGGCGAAACCTCGGGTCGCATTCCCACGCCCGAATGGAAGCAGGAGTATTTCCGCGACACTCCCGAGGATGCCCAGTGGAAGGGCGGCGACTATACGAACATGTGCATCGGTCAGGGCTACGTGCTGGTCACGCCCATGGAGATCGCGGTAGCCTACGGCGCCATCGCGTCTGGCAACATCGTCAAGCCGCATCTGCTCAAAGAGGTGCGCAACGCCGGCGGCGATGTGGCGCTTACGTATCAGCCGCAGGTTCTGGACACGCCTGACGTCTCCATGGCCGACCTTGCCGTGGTGCGCAACGCGCTTCGCGGAGTGACCACCGACAACGAGGAGATCGCCAAGCTGTTCAACGATCAAGGTATCGACCCGGATACGGTTGCGTGTAAAACCGGCACGGCCGAATACACTGATATGGAGGACACGGCTTGGTTCGCCTGCTATGCCCCCTATGATGATCCGAAGTACGTGCTCGCCTGCGTCGTCGAGCACGGCGGCGGCGGTTCATCGGTAGCGGCGCCGATCGGCGCGCAGGTCATGGCCGCGGCGCTTTCGTCGACCAACACCTCGGATGGGGAGGTCGGCGATATCGCGGGCTCTTCGGGCAAGTCGGAAGCCGGCGCCGGCAAGGGCACGTCGAGCGGACGTTCGGACTAATGGGAAGGAGGCGCTATGGCGCAGTTACCGCAAATCGATTCGCTTCGCCGCCCCAACGCGGCGGCATCGGCTGCATCCAAGCCGCGCCGTTTCCCGTGGCTGCACCTGCCGCTGGCCATTGTGGTCACGTTGCTGGTGGGATACGGCTTGATCATCGTGTATTCCGCCGTCCGCGCGGACGGCGATTACCAGTACAGCCGCCAGCTCGGCGGCGTTGCCGTGGGCTTGGTATTCATGATCTTGGTGTGGCGGTTCGATTACCGGCGCTTGTCGGATTACACCACGCTGTTCCTTATCATCAATGTGGTGCTCATCATGTCGCCGCACATACCGGGGCTCGGCACCGATGCCGGCATGGGCGCGAGAAGCTGGATCAAGCTGGGTATGCAGATCCAGCCCGGCGAGTTCGCCAAGATCACCGTCATCCTCATGGATGCCGCGGTCATGGCGCGCTACGGCGGCAACCTGGACGATCCGCGCGAGTATGTGAAGGCCTTGGGCATCATGATGGTGCCGTTTGCGTGCATCATGACGCAGCCCGACCTGGGCACCGGTCTGGTGTATCTGTGCATTGCGGCGTTCGCCCTGGTCATGGGAGGCGCTAACTCGAAGTGCCTGCTGATTACGCTTGGATTGTTCGTGGCCGCCGTCGTGGCGGTGTTCGCCATAGACGAGGTCATCAAATCCTCCACGGGCGAGTACAAGCTGCTCAAGCAATATCAGCGCAACCGCCTGCTCGTGTTCATGGACCAGTCCGGCACGGCAACTACCGATGAAGGCTACAACCTGCAGCAGGCGAAGGTCGCTATCGGCTCGGGCGGCGTGTTCGGCAAGGGCCTGTTCCAGGGCACGCAACATTCGCTAGGCCTTCTTCCCGAGGCGCCCACCGACTTCATCTTTTGCGTGCTTGCCGAGGAGCTGGGATTTTTGGGCGCGCTCGTGCTGCTCGGTTTGTACGCTGCGCTGGTTTTGATAAGCTTCCGCATAGCCCGCAGCTCCGGCGACCTGTTCGGCATGGTCATCGTGATGTGCGTCGTGGGCATGTGGCTGTTCCAAATCTTGGAGAACATCGGCATGGACTGCGGCCTGATGCCCATCACGGGCATCCCGTTGCCGTTCATGAGCTACGGATCGTCGTTTATGGTGGTGAACTTCTTCATGCTGGGCATGATCGGCTCGGTGTGGTCCCACAACGCGACGCTCAAGCAGCATTAAGCGAAAGGATGCCCTATGCAGCTTCCTGTTGATATCGGCGCGCTGTTGGAAGAGGCCGTCAACGTCGAGGCCGCCCGCGCCACGCCGCTTTCGGTAAGCGTCTATGTGGACGAAACGGCGCCGGGCGATGTTGCCGCGCATGTGCGCCAGGCGTTCGCCAGCGCTTCCGACACGGCGCGCGTTTCGCTCATCTACCTGGACGGACGCGAGTTCGCGCCCAGCTCCGAAGACGACATGGCCTGCATCGTGGCGGGCCTTGACGAGAACGTGGGCGCCTATGCCCGCGCTTGCCGCAAGGCCGGGGTGCCCGCCATGGTGGTCACCACGCTCCCGCAGCTGGTGGGGGCTATCGCCAAGGCGGCTGGTTGCGCCATCCCCGAGGCGGACATCGTGGCGCCCAAGCTCACGGCGAAGGTGTACGAGCACGTGTCCACGGCAGCGGGTCAGGGGCCGGCTATCACGGCCTCGTGGGGCGCGCCCAAGCCGCCGGAAAACGGCGATGTGGGCATCTACGAGCCCATCGAGCTCATTGACGACGCGCGGGCCACGCTCGATGCGCGCATGGGCCAATGGGTGTGCGCGGCGTGCCGTGCCAAGCGCCTGGCGTTCGCGCAGGCCTTCCCGTTCGTTCGTCGTCCGCTGGCCTTGGAAACGGTCAACGCCACGTCCGTGCAGAACGCCGGCGTGGGGCTGCTGTTCCTCATCCCGGGCGCCGACCTTCCCGTGATGACGCTCAACCAGGCCAAGATGCTGCTTCAAATCGCCGCGGCCTATGGGCAGTCCATCGACGCCGGGCGCGTGCGCGAGCTTGCCGCCCTGGTGGGCGGCGCGTTCGCATGCCGCGCGGTCGCACGCCAGCTTGCCGCTGCTGTGCCGGTGCTCGGATGGGCCGTGAAGGTTGCGGTTGGCTATTCGGGCACGCTCGCCATGGGCCGTGCTGCCGTGGAGTTCTACGAAGGCGGGCCGACGGTGGCGAAGTTCGCCGAGTATGTTTCCGCCGCGCGCGACAAGGTGATCGCCGCTGCCGCGAAGCAGGCCGCGGGCGCCGCCGCCGACAACGGCGCGGCCGCCGTGGAAGCCGTTCGCCAAAAGGCAACCGATGCCGCCGCGGGCCTGTGCGCCCGCATTTCCCGACGTTAATCTTGTTACCAATAGGGGGGTATCAGTGACAGATCTGTGGCCGCGGCTCGAGCCGCTGCTTGCGAGCGCCGAACGACCGGCGCGCTACCTGAACCATGAATTCGGCTGCGTGCACAAACCCGAGGCGGACTTCCGTTTCTGCATGATGTATCCGGATACCTACGAGCTGGGGCAGGCCAATCAGGCCCTGCGCATCCTGGTGAACGTGGTGAACGCCGTGGACGGCATGGTGGCCGAGCGCGCCTTCCTGCCGGCGGCGGAGTTCTGCGACACCATGCGCGCCGAGGGCTTGCCGCTGTTCTCCATCGAAAGCTGCGCGCCCGTGGCCGAGTTCGATGCGCTCGGCATCACGCTGTCCCACGAGCTGGTTGCCACGAACGTGCTCGAGGCGCTTGACCTGGCGGGCATCCCGCTGCATGCGCAGGACCGCGGCGAGGATGACCTGTTCGTCATCGGCGGCGGCCCGTGCTCGTTCAACCCCGAGCCCTATGCGCCGTTCTTCGACATCTTCATCATCGGCGAGGGCGAGGAGGCGCTGCCCGAGTGCCTGCAGGCCATCCGCCGCCTGCGCGCAGAAGGGGCGTGCCGTGCCGACATCCTGCGCGCCATCGCGCGCATGGACGGCTACTACGTGCCCAGCCTGTACCGCTGGCGCGATGAGGAGCAGGCGCAGCAAGCTGGCAGCTGGATCGAGCCTGTCGAGGAGGGTCTTCCCACGCATATCCAGAAGCGCGTGTTCGAGGGGTTCGCGGAAAGCCCGGGCTGGGAACCGTGCATCGTGCCGTTCACCGAGGTGGTGCAGGACCGCCTCAACGTGGAGGTGCTGCGCGGGTGCGCCCGCGGCTGCCGGTTCTGCCAGGCGGGCATGATGTACCGCCCGGTGCGCGAGCGCTCCGCCGACAACATCGTGAACTCGGTGGTGTGCGGCCTGGCGCAAACCGGCTATGACGAGGTCAGCCTGACCTCGCTGTCCTCCACCGACCACTCGCAGATCGCCGATGTCCTCACGCGTTTGAACAAGCGGTTCCAGGGCAAGGGCGTGCGCATCTCCGTGCCTTCCCAGCGCCTTGACAGCTTCGGCGTGGATATGGCGGGATTGGTGGCCGGCCAGAAGAAGGGCGGCCTGACGTTCGCCCCCGAGGCGGGTACGCAGCGCTTGCGCGACGTCATCAACAAGCAGGTGACCGAAGACGACCTGTTCGGCGCTGTGGACGCGGCTTTCGGCGCCGGTTGGCGCCGCTGCAAGCTGTACTTCATGATCGGCCTGCCCACCGAGACCGATGACGACATCAAGGGCATCGCCAGCCTGGTGCAGCGCGCCTACGATAGGGCGAAGAAGGCCGTGCCGGTCGAGCAGCGCGGCAACATCCGCATGTCGGTGTCGTGTGCGTTGTTCGTGCCGAAGGCTCAGACGCCGTTCCAGTGGGATGGCCAGATCGCCCCGGAAGAGGCCCTGCGCCGCGTGTCCCTTCTGCGCCGCAGCGTGAAGTATCGCGCCATCGACGTGCACTGGCACGACCCGTCCACCAGCTTCGTCGAAGCCGTCATGAGCCGCGGCGGGCGCGCTGCCGCCGCCTGGGTGGAATCCGCGTGGCGTCACGGCGCGCGCTTCGACGCATGGACCGAGCACTTTAGCGAGCAGGCATGGCGCGATGCCGCCGTCGAGGTGGGTCTTGACCCCGCCGCTGTCGCGCAGACGTCCTACGACACCAGCTACGTCATGCCTTGGGAACATATCTCCACGGGCGTGTCCACGCGCTTTTTGGCGCATGAGCGCAAGAAGGCCGCGGCGGAGAAGACCACGCCGGACTGCACCTTCGAGCGCTGCGCCGCATGCGGCGCATGCCCGGGCTTGGGCATCGACAACCAGCTGGCGCAGCCGCGCATCGCCGGCGGGTCGAACGCTCGCCCGCAACAGGCTGGCGAAGAGGGTGCGGCTGCGGCCGTAGCCGCCGAGCAGGCCGCAAGCGGACAGCCCGCCGCCGGTCCGCAAACCGCCGAGGAAGGGGAGTAGCATGGCCGAGCAGCAGACGTTCCGCATGCGCATCACGTTCGCCAAGCAGGGTCGCCTGGCGTTGCTGTCGCACCTTGAGGTGGCGCGCGCCATCGAGCGCGCCGTACGTCGCGCCCAGCTTCCCTTCGCCGTGTCGCAGGGCTTCAGCCCGCACATGAAGATCGCGTTCGGCGCCGCGCTGCCCGTGGGCGTGGGCGGTACGCACGAGATGGTCGACCTGCAACTTCTGCGCTATGTGCGTCCCGAGGAGGCCCTGCTCGCCCTGCAGAAGGAGAGCGTCCCCGACCTTATGGTGAAGGAATGCGTTTACATCGAGCCGAAGGCGCCTGCGGCTTCGGCGGCGTTCCCGCTGAGCACGTATCGTGCGCTGCTGTCGGCCGCGCCGGCGCAGCTGCCGGTGCCCGAGCAGGTGCATATCATCCGCAAGAAGAAGGAGAAAGTGCTCGATGTGGCCGATTTCCTGGTGGGGGAGATGCTCCTCGAGGGGGCGTCGCTGACGTTCACCTTAGAACAGAAGCCTATGGGCAGCCTTCGCCCCGACAAGCTGCTGGCCGCATGCCTTGATCAGGCTAACGCACCCGATGGCCAGGAGCAGGAGGTTCCGCTGGCGTTTCTGGTGGACAACGCTTGGACGCAGTCCATCGAGCCGCCCGCCGATGACCAGCCGCTGCGCGTGCTGTCCATGACGCGCATCGATCAGCGGGCGAAATAGGCTGAATAAACGACGAACGCCCTTGAGTCGCCTCCCATTTCTTGTGCATTGCGGGATGGGAGGCGCTCTTGCGCGTATTGCCATGATCGGGGTCGGGCACGGCGTCGATGCTAGGGCGGCCGATGCTAGGGCAGTCGCCGGGAGGCTGTTC
This sequence comes from Eggerthella sp. AM16-19, assembly GCF_003474385.1. Lineage (NCBI taxonomy): Bacteria > Bacillati > Actinomycetota > Coriobacteriia > Eggerthellales > Eggerthellaceae > Eggerthella > Eggerthella sp. AM16-19. The sequence continues at coordinate 33,934 of NZ_QUCY01000013.1, read as the reverse complement.
GACGGCGTTAGGATGGCTGCCGCTAGGGTGGGCTCTGGAAGACTGTTCGATTTTCGGCTTGAGTTCGGCTTCCCCACGCGGGCCAGAATCTGTCGCAATGTGTCGTTACGAGTGGAAAACCGCCGGACCGCCAATTTTTTGAAAATAGTACTTGCATCGAATCGTTAACTGCTGTATTGTACTTTCTCGCAGCTGAACGGGGTGTTAGCTCAGTTGGTTAGAGCGCCGGCCTGTCACGTCGGAGGTCGCGAGTTCAAGTCTCGTACATCCCGCCATCTTTTTCAGCAGCACATGCACCAGTGGGGTGTTAGCTCAGTTGGTTAGAGCGCCGGCCTGTCACGTCGGAGGTCGCGAGTGCAAGTCTCGTACATCCCGCCATCTTTTTCAGCAGCCCAGGCACCAGCGGGGTGTTAGCTCAGTTGGTTAGACCGCCGGCCTGTCACGTCGGAGGTCGCGAGTGCAAGTCTCGTACATCCCGCCATCTTTTTCAGCAGCCCAGGCACCAGCGGGGTGTTAGCTCAGTTGGTTAGACCGCCGGCCTGTCACGTCGGAGGTCGCGAGTTCAAGTCTCGTACATCCCGCCATCGATTGTTCAAGCCCAGCCATTTGGCTGGGCTTTTTCATATTTTCGGGTTTGTTCGCTGTAGCCGTTGAACATTAACCAAGGTGAGGGTATGCGGCCGATGGTCACGTTGCTTGCCTTGACCACCGAGTATCAATAGGGGCGGGAACCCGTCAGACGACAGGCGCATCGCTTTTGTTCGCCCCCATGAATCGAACTCTCGCCTTGTTGCTTTCCTTCGCTTCCCCAGGCGTCTGCGTTTCCGGTAGTTTGGCGGATACGGTATATGGACTTTCCAACATACTTTCGATGTTTCGATTGAAACTCCTTGGCTCGTGCTATGGTTTAGGGGCTAAACATTAAGCAGCTAAACAATTCAGTATCGAAAGGAGATTCGCGTGGACGATACCGCAGCTGGATTGCGCCGCCGTTTGTTCAATGCCGCAGCTCGAATGCGAAAGCAACGTCAAGAGCCGCCGACGCCCAAAGGCATCACGCCGGCGGAGATGTACGCGATCATGGCGGTTTCCCGCCTTGAGGGCGAGGGGAGGAAGGTTCGATCCGGCGACATCGCCAAGTGCGGGCAGGCAACTCCGAGCGCCGTGTCCCAGACCTTGAAATCGCTTGAGGAGAAGGGCCTTATCACGCGTCAACGCGACAAGGGCGATAGCCGTGCGGTCACGGTGCATCTTACCGAGGACGGCCGTGCCTTCAGCGCACGCGGTCGCGAGCTGCATGAGCAGATGATCGACGAGGTGCTCACCTATCTCGGTCCCGAAGATGCCGAGCATCTCGTTCGCATCGTGGAGCGTCTGGTTGATCTCCCCGCTTGCAAGGCGGTGCGGGCGCAGCAGAACGGCTGCGCGCAAGCCGGCTGCCCGGTAGCGAGCGCTGGTGCAAGCCCCGCTTCCACTGCAGACGCCGGTCAAGCGGGTGCGGCCTCATCCCACGCGGTAGGCACGGCTATGGACGCGGGTGCTGCCTTTTCTGCTGCTGACGTCTCTTCGCAAACCGCTTCCGCGGAAGGCGGGCACCCATGCGCATAATCAAGAACCTTGCCCAGCACAAGCTGGTGGTGCTGCTCATCGTGGTGCTGCTGTGTGTGCAGGCTGCGTGCGACCTGGCCTTGCCCAACTACACCTCCGACATCGTCGATACGGGTATCCAGCAGCAGGGCGTGCAGGACGTGGCCGCCGAGCAGCTTACCGGGCGCACCCATGACCTGGTGGCCATGATGCTTCCCGAATCCGATGAGCAGATGTTCGCCGACGCTTATGCGCAAAACGAAGACGGCACGTATTCGCTGACGGAATCCGGCAAGCGTGATCGCGCCGCGCTCGACGACGCCATGGCGCTTCCCATGACGGTGACCTGCTATGCCGACCAAATCGCCGAGCTGGATCTTGACCAGGTGAAAGCCGCGTACGACCAGGGCATGATCGGCAAAGACGACATCCAGGCCATGCTCGACCGCGCGCGCGGATCTATGGGCGATATGGCCGATACCCTTATCGCGCAGCAGGGTTTGGCCGCCGCTCGTGCCGAGTATGAGCAGTTGGGCTACGACCTTGACGCCATGCAGATGGACTATTTGGCGGCAACCGGCGCGAAGATGCTCGGCCTTGCTGCGCTCGGCATGGTCATCGCCGTCATGGTGGGCTTTTTGGCGTCGCGCACGGCGGCCAAGGTGGGACGCAGCCTGCGCGAACGCCTGTTCAACCAGGTGGTCGGCTTCTCCGATGCCGAGATCCAGTCGTTCAGCGCCGCATCGCTGATCACGCGCGGGACCAACGACGTGCAGCTCGTGCAGATGGTCACCGTCATGCTGCTGCGCATGGTGCTCTACGCGCCTATCCTGGCTATCGGCGGCATCATCATGATCGCGCGCACCGACCTGTCCATGGGCTGGATCATCATCGCGGCGGTTGCCGCCATCGCGGTGATTATGGGCGTGCTCATGAAGGTGGCCATGCCGAAGTTCAAGATCATGCAGAAGCTCATCGACCGGGTGAACCTGGTGTCGCGCGAGCTGCTCACGGGCCTGCCGGTCATCCGCGCGTTCGGCCGCGAGCAGCACGAGGAGGCGCGCTTCGATGAGGCGAACACGCGCCTGATGAAGACGCAGCTGTTCACTAATCGCGTGATGACCTTCATGATGCCGCTCATGATGCTCATCATGAACCTGGTGTCGGTGGGCATTATCTGGTTCGGTGGCCACGCCATCGATGCAGGCAATCTGCAAACCGGCGACCTCATCGCGTTCATCACCTACTCCATGGTCATCATCATGGGCTTCCTTATGATCGGCATGCTCTCCATCATGCTGCCGCGCGCCGATGTGGCCGCTCAGCGCATCGATGAGGTGCTCGAATGCAAGCCCTCCATTGCCGACCCCGACCCTGGCAAGGCTAAGGACGCGCTGCTCGGCGCTAACGGGCTGCCGGGCGCGCGCATCGCCTTCGAGAACGTGAGCTTCAGGTACTCCGACGGCGCCGAGTGCGTGCTCGAGGATGTCAGCTTCACGTGCGAGCCGGGCAAGACCACGGCCATCATCGGCTCCACGGGCAGCGGCAAGTCCACGGTGCTCAAGCTGGCGGAGCGCTTCCATGACGTCACGTCGGGCCGCATCACCGTCGATGGCGTCGACGTGCGCGATGTCAGCCAGCATGCCCTTCGCGCTCAGTTGGGCTATGTGCCCCAGGCGGCTTTTTTGTTCAGCGGCACCATCGCCTCCAACGTGGGCTACGGCGTCGACGATGCCGATGAGGACCGCATCCGCGCGGCCGCCGATGTGGCGCAGGCGAGCGAGTTCATCGCCGAGCGTCCCGAGGGGCTGGCAACCCCCATCTCCCAGGGCGGCACGAACGTCTCGGGCGGTCAGCGCCAGCGTCTGGCCATAGCCCGCGCGCTTGCCACCGATGCGCGCGCGTACCTGTTCGATGACAGCTTCAGCGCGCTCGACTACAAGACCGACGCCGCGCTTCGTCATGAGCTTTCCAGCCGTTTGGGCGGGAAGACCGTGGTCATCGTGGCGCAGCGCATCTCCACGGTGCTCAACGCCGACCAGATCGTGGTGCTCGATGACGGTCGCGTCGTGGGGGCGGGCACGCACGAGCAGCTGATGGAAAGCTGCCAGGAGTATCGCGAGATCGCCATGTCGCAGCTATCGGAAGATGAGCTGAAAGGAGGTGATGCGAGATGAGCGCGAACAACGAGGATCTGAAGAAGGTCACGCAGCGCCGCCGGCCGCACGGGCCGGGCGCGCGCATGATGCCCGGTGAGAAGGCCAAGGACTTCAAGGGCTCCATCGGCAAGCTGGTGCGTTTCATGGGCCAGTTCAAGGCGGCGCTCGTGCTCGCCATCATCTTCGCCATCGGGTCGGCGGCGTTCAACATCGTGGGCCCGAAGGTGCTCTCGCAGGCCACCACGGAGCTGTTCGAGGGCTTGGTGGCGAAGGTGGGCGGCACCGGCGGCATCGATTTCGACGCCATCGCCGGCATCATCGCGGCGACGCTGGTGCTGTACCTGGTCAGCGCGGTGTGCAGCTTCGTGCAAGGCTGGATGATGACGAGCGTCTCGCAGCGCACCTGCTACGGGCTGCGCCGCGCCATCGCCGAGAAGATCGACCGCATGCCCGTGGGGTACTTCGAGCGCAACTCAACCGGCGACACGCTCTCGCGCATCACCAACGACGTGGACACGCTCGGCCAAAGCCTGAACCAGGGCGTGACACAGCTCATCACCTCGGCCACCACCATCGTTGGCGTGGTGATCATGATGCTGACCATCAACCCGCTGCTCACGGGCATCACCATGCTCATCCTGCCTGTGTCCTTGGTGCTCATCTTCACCGTTGTGAAGGCATCGCAGAAGCACTTCAGGGCACAGCAGGCCATGCTCGGCGCCATCAACGGCCAGGTTGAGGAGACGTTTTCCGGCCATGCCATCGTGCGCGCGTTCAATCGCGAGCAGGCGGTGGCCGAGACGTTCGGTAAGACCAATGCGAAACTCTATGAAAGCGCTTGGAAATCGCAGTTCCTGTCGGGCTTGATGCAGCCCATCATGAACTTCGTGGGCAACCTGGGCTATGTGGGCGTGGCGTTGGCCGGCAGCGTGCTGGCCGTGCAGGGCGTCATCACCGTCGGCGACATTCAGGCGTTCATCCAGTACGTGAAGAACTTCACGCAGCCCATCACGCAGCTTTCGCAAGTGGGCAACGTGCTGCAGCAGATGGCCGCGGCCGCCGAGCGCATCTTCGCCTTCCTGGAGGAGCCCGAGCTTGAGGCGGAGAAGCCCACGGCCAAGGCCGCCGACGTGGATTGCGACGTGGAGTTCGATCACGTGCGCTTCGGCTACGATCCCGATAAGCCCGTCATCGGCGACTTCTCCGCTAAGGTGCGCCAGGGTCAGACCGTGGCGCTGGTGGGCCCCACCGGCGCGGGCAAGACCACCATGGTCAAGCTGCTCATGCGCTTCTACGATGTTGACGCGGGCGCCATCCGCCTGGGCGGCACCGACATCCGCGAGTTCTCGCGCACCGACGTGCGCAACCAGTTCGGCATGGTGCTGCAGGACACGTGGCTGTTCAACGGCACGGTGCGCGATAATATCGCCTACGGCAAGCTCGACGCCACCGACGCCGAGGTGGAGGCAGCGGCGCGTGCGGCGTACGTGCACCATTTCATCACCACGTTGCCGCATGGCTACGACACGGTGATCAACGAGGACGCCAGCAACATCAGCGCAGGTCAGCGCCAGCTGCTCACCATCGCCCGCGCCATCTTGGCCGACAGGCGTATGCTCATCTTGGATGAGGCCACCTCAAGCGTTGACACGCGCACCGAGGAGCGCATCCAGAAGGCCATGGACAACCTGATGGAGGGTCGCACATCGTTCGTGATCGCGCATCGGCTGTCCACCATCAAAAACGCCGACCTTATCTGCGTGTTACAGCATGGCGACATCGTTGAGCAGGGCACGCACGAGGAGCTTCTTTCCCTTGGCGGCGTGTACGCTGAACTGTATAATTCTCAGTTCGAGGAGGACGACGTCGAAGACGAGTAGCGTGCAGAGGGGCGCGCGGCTCGGCTCGGCTTGGGACGAAGGCGCGCGCACATGACCGCACAATCAGAGGCAATGCAGACGGCAAGCCGCAACGGGGAGGGCCCGGTGCGGCTTGCCGCGTTCGATTTCGACGGCACTTCGCTTGACGGCAACTCGCCCGTCATGCTGGTGAAGCATCTTGCAAAGCTTCACATGCTCAACCCCACGGTGCTGCTGCGCATCGGGCTGTGGGCCGCGGCGTACAAGCTGCGCCTGCCGCAGAACGAGGCGTGGGTGCGCGGGCTGGTGTTCCGCGCCTTCGCCGGCAAGCCCAAGGCCGAGGTGGACGCCTTCCTTCATGATTTCTATGACGAATGCGTGGCCCCGCATGTGCGCGAGCAGGCCAGGCAGGCTATGGATGCGTGGCACGAGCAGGGCGTTACGGTGATATGCGTATCGGCCACCTTCGAGCCCATCATCGAGCGCGCCATGCGGGACCTGCCCTTCGATTACCAGATCTCCACGCGCATGAAGGTGAACTATGACGGCACGTACGCTTGCGAGGTGGACGGCGTGCCGGTGGAAGGCGACCGCAAGATGATCGAGCTGCGCCGTTTCGCCAACGCGAAGTGGGGCGAAGGCGGCTGGGAGCTGGCAGCGTCCTATGGCGACCATCACTCCGATCGCGCCCTGCTCGCCGGCGCCAAGCAGGGGTTCGCCGTATGCCCCGACCGCCCGCTTGGGCGCACCGCCCGCGAACGCGGCTATCAGGTGCTTGAGTGGTAAACGCTTTCGGGCATGTTCCCGGGAATCGTCTGTAGCGCTTGGGTGGGGTCTGCTGCTCACGTTGTTACGGGCGACGGGGGGCTTTGCGGTGCGCTGGAGAAACGGCTTCTATCGGCGTGTTCTGCCGATGGGGCCGTCGTTGCGTCCCCACATGGCAGGCTCGCCTTAGCTTGCCCGGGTGACAGGTTTGTTTCGATTTCTTGGCTTGCGGCCGCATTGTGGCCGCTTCCGGTAAAATGATACCGAACTATAGCTATTTTGACACTTGAAGGAGGTTGGGTCGATGTTTGATAACGACATGAACGATATGCCCAGCCGAAGCGATGAGCCGTCCAGCTCCGTTTCCGGATACCTGAACAGCGCTGAACAGGCTGCTGAGCAGGGGAACCTTATGCTGGCGCTGCATCTGTACCTGGCGGCGTTCGAGCGCGGTCAGGCAGCCGAGGGCGCTGTGCCCTCCGAAGCCGCCATTGCCGGCCTGAAGCGCGCATGGCGTCTGGCGTGCACCTTGAAGGAGCGCAGCATCGCCGAATACGTGTTCGAGCGCATGGAGCCGTACCTGTCCAGCGACGAGGTGGCCGCCTGCGCGGACCAGCTTCAGGAGCTGGCCCTTGCCAAGCTCGAGGAGTTCGGGCTGTCTCGCGACGAGCTTGAGGACATGACCGACATGATCTCGCAGGACATGATGGGCGAGGGCGGACCGCGCATGCTGCGCGTGGAACACCTCACGCCTCCGGGCGTGCCCGGAGGCGCCGGCAAGCCCGAAGGCGACGCGGCTGCAAATGCCGTGGCCCCGACGGCCGGCGTGGATGCCGCGGGGGAGCGGCCCGTGGCCGCCGGCCCGGCGCCGTCTGAAAAGCCGCAGACGCCCGCGGGAAAGCCCGCGCCTGCGCCGGCTGCCGCGCAGCCCGTGCTCGCTCCCATCGAGCATCTCACCTATAAAGAGCTCGTGGGCTTTGACGAGGCGGTGCGCTCGGTGCGCTCGCTCGGCCTCGGCATGCAGAAGGATCCCGAGTTCCAGCAGCTTGTTCGCCAGCTCAACGTGCGCCACGGCCTCGATCGCATGCCCGCGTGCGACGCGCTGCTCATCCGCAGCCCAGCACGTGAGGACGCCAACCAGTTCATGATGGCCACTTGCGGCGAGCTGGGGCTTCCGGTGCTGCGCATGCGCATGGAGGAGAACATGCAGGGCATGCCCGTGCTGTGCGTCATGGCCCAGGCTGACCGCCAGCCCAAGCTCAACCAGGCTCGCAACGCCTTCGAGGAGCCGGCGGTGCTCGTCATCGAGGACATCGACCTGTGGGCGGCGCCCGCCTTCGATCAACCCGAGGATATCGGCGGACTGATCATGTCCACGCTTTCGCGCGGCGCGCGCGAGGCGGTCAACCTCATCCGCTCCTCGGCCGACGACCCTGATGTGTTCGTGCTGTGCACTTCGGCGCTCGGTAACGACGTGGACCCGTATTTCTTCGATCTGCTGGGACCGGTCTCGGCGGTGGACATCGATTATCCCACCGAGAAGGAACGTGCCGACATCTGGATGGAGATCGCCCGCGAGCATCCGTCCGTGCGCGGCGTCGACCGCGATCAGCTGGTCAGGTTCTCGCAGGGCATGCCGCGTTTCGATATGCACATGGCGGCGCGTGAGGCCATCGAGGAAGCATATAAGGACAGCCTCACCAAGCGGCGCTACATTCCGGTGACTACGGACAACCTGTTCGATAAGCTGGCTGCATATCAGCCGCTCGATTCGCCGGAGTACAAGGCGCTCGAGCAAGCGGTGGTCGATGACTTTAGGAGGGAGCTCGACCATTTGGACGACCTGTTGAAGGGGGACGGGCAGTAATGGATATCACGCGACGTTGCGATTACGCGCTTCGCATCCTGGAGGCCGCATACGAAAGCGGCGACTCGTACGTGTCGGTCGCCGACATCTCCGAGCAGGAGGACATCCCGTACGCGTTTGCGCGCAGCATCCAGCACGACCTGGTGAAAGGCGGGCTTATCAAGACGGTGCGCGGCGCGCGCGGCGGCCTTGCGCTCGATTGCGACCCGGCTCAGATCACGCTGCTCGAGGTGCTCGAGGCGGTGCAGGGGCCTGTCAGCGTCTCGCTGTGCGCGGTGGACGCCGAGTATTGCAAGCGTCGCGGAGGGTGCTCGTACAACAAGTTGTGGATGGGCGCGGACAGCCTGCTGAACAGCTATTTCGACTCCATCACGCTCAAGGAGCTCATGGAGCAGGGTGGCCGGCACCCCGTCATCAGGAAGGCCATCGATTCGGCGCCTCCTACGGCCCGCATGTCCTGCCCGGTGGACGCGTGCGGCGGCTGCGGCGCGCAACCCGCTATCGGGGAAGCGCAGTCGTAGGCGTGGCGCGCAAAAGCATAGCCGATCTTGCGGCGTCCGCGGTTTGGCCCGCGGGCGCCGCCATGTCTCAGGACGAGTTTTGCCGCTACGTGCTCTCTGAGGGGCAGCGACTCTATCGCGACCTGCCGTGGCGCGGCATCGATGACGCCTACGGCGTGCTGGTGAGCGAGGTCATGCTCCAGCAAACGCAGGTCAAGCGCGTGCTGGGGCGATGGGAGCGCTGGATGGGCATGTTCCCTTCCCCCGATGCGCTGGCTGCCGCGGCGCCCGCCGATGTGCTTGCCGAATGGCAGGGGCTCGGCTATAACCGCCGCGCCTTGGCGCTCAAGCGTGCGGCCGAGGAATGCTCGCAGCGCTTCGGCGGGCGCCTGCCCGAAACGGTGGAGCAGCTGCAGGAGCTGCCGGGCATCGGGCCGGCAACGGCGGCCGGCGTCACCTCGTTCGCCCGCAATCTTCCCGCTATCTATATCGAGACGAACGTTCGCACCGTGTTCATCCACACGCTGTTCCCCGATTGCGAAGCGGTTTCGGATAAGCAGCTTGAGCCTTTGGTGGCGGCCTGCTGTCCCGAAGCGGGCCAGGTTCGCCGGTGGTATTACGCGCTGTTGGATGTTGGTGCGGATCTGAAGTCGCAGGTGGGAAACGCCTCGCGGCGCAGCGCGCATTACACGCGTCAGTCGGCGTTCGAGGGGTCGCGCCGCCAGAAGCGAGCATGCCTGGTGCGCATCGTGCTGGCATGCCCGGGCATCGCCGTCGAGCAGGCGGCGGTGCGCTTAGACGCTGAGGAGCGCGCAGCCGGAAGGGAAGCGGTTGACCCGCAGCTGTTCGCCGGCATCTGCGCCGACCTGGAACGGGAAGGCTTCTTCCGCCAGGAGGACGGGCGCCTGTTCCCATAAAGAACAGCGGCCCGCAAATTCCGGACACATAACGCTACGTCCCCGAAGTGTCCGAATCGTGACACTTCGGGGACGTAGCGTTATGTGTCCGTTCGGGGGTGCGGGTTCATGCGCCCGATGGGGGTATGGTTCAAGACGAGAGGATCATCGTGGGGTTCGTTGAGTTGTTCTTGATCGGCGTGGGGCTTTCCATGGACGCCTTCGCCGTTTCCGTTTGCAAAGGGCTTGGTATGAGCCGCCTGAACATAAGGCAGGCAACCATCATCTCGCTGTTCTTCGGCGGGTTTCAGGCGCTTATGCCCCTTATCGGCTGGGCCCTGGGCAGTCAGCTTGCCGACCTTATCGCGCCCATCGACCACTGGATCGCGTTCGCGCTGCTGGCGTTCGTGGGCGGCAAGATGCTGTGGGATGCGTTCCATGAGGACGACGAACAGGGCGAAGAAGCGCAAGGCGCCAGGCTCGACCTCAAGGAGCTGATCATGCTGGCCATAGCCACCAGCATCGACGCGCTTGCCGTGGGCATCACCTTCGCGTTTCTGCAGGTGGCCATCGTGCCGAGCGTTGCCATCATCGGCGTGGTCACCTTTGTGCTCAGCTTCGTAGGCGTTGCCGTCGGCCATTTTTTCGGCGCGCGCTTCGAGAAGCCCGCAACCATCGTGGGCGGCGCGGTGCTCATCCTCATCGGCGTGAAAACGCTGCTTGAGCACCTTGGCGTCATCGCCCTATAAACGGCGAAGCGGCCGCTCCTTGGGGCGGCCGCGTTCGTTTCGCTGCATATATATAAGTGCGCGCAAGACCTTGAGCCTCGTTCGTATAAGCGCCCGCGCCCCGTTCGTCGCTTTCATCGTGAACGGCGAACGGGGCGCGGGCTGCTTTCCACTTCGGCTCCATCCCGTTCGCGCAGCGCTTCCGGGGCGCTACTCCACCGGATAGCTGCCGAGCACCTTCACCTCGCGCAGCTTCAGGCGCAGGCAGTTCAGGGCGGTTTGCACCTCGAGGTCTTGCGTGGAGCCTTCGATGTCCACGAAGAACATGTAATCGCCGAGCGCCTGCTTGGTGGGGCGGCTTTGAATCTTGACCAGGTTGATGCCGGCGTAGGCGAATTCGGATAAGATCATGAGCAGCGCGCCGGGGCGGTCGGCCTGCAGGAACAGGGCCAGCGACGTCTTGAACTTGCTGCCCGTCAGCACCGGGACATGGCCCTGGCGGCCGATGAGCGCAAACGACGTCTGGTTGCCGAAGTGATCCTCAATGCCCGTTTCGGCCACGCGTGCCCCGTAGAGCTGGGCGGCGAAGGCGTTGCCGATGCCGGCGACGGACTTGTCGGACGCCGCGCGTCGCGCGCTGTCGGCGGTGGACGCAACCGTAACGGTGGGGATGCCGTGGAGGTTGTCGTTGAGATAGCGGCGGCACTGGGCCAGGCCCTGCGGGTGGCTGGCAACCGTTTTCACGTCGTTCAGGGTGGCCTCGGGATGCATGATCAGGCAATGATGGATGTCAAGCACATGCTCGCCCAAGATGGTGGCGCTCGAACGGAACGCGAAATTGTCGAGCGTGGCGGTCACCGGCCCTTCAAGCGCGTTCTCCGTGGCCACTACGCCGTACTCGCATTTCCCGCGGTCCACGCAGTCGAACACCTCGGACAGCGAAGGGCATTCGATCAGCTGCGGGTCGTCTATGCCTAAACGTTTGGCGAATGCGCGCGCAGCCTCGTCGTGGTAGGTTCCGGCGGGGCCCAGGTAAGCGAACGCGGATGGGGGTTCAGCGGTCATGCGAAGCTCCTTCATGCAGATTTATTCATTTATCTTGCGAAGATATGATAACGGTTCTGTATAAAAAAGCGCGAGTGATAACATAATGAACAGGAGTGGAGACGACTGGGGATGGAAGTCTGCGATTTCATCCCCAATCGGCGAAGGCGCGTGCGCGCGTTTCACGACGGAAGGCCCGGGTTCTGCAAGCCCCGCGCTTTCCGTCGCGTTGCGTGCGGCGCCATCCAGGCTGCAAGCTCGATCGCCGGCATAAGCCGAGCATTGGCCGCGCGCTCTTTGCGTATCTTTGCTCCATATGCAAAAGGGCCTGGAAACAGGTCAGACGAGATACACCTGTAAGGAGGTGTGCGTATGGAAGGAGAGGCCGCAATGTCCGCGTTCGCGAACATGCTCGAGGCCAGGGGGGTCACGCGTCGCGACTTCATGAAGTTGTGCGGTACCGTGGCCGCTGCTGCCGGGCTGTCCCAGTTGACGGTCCCGCAGGTAGCCCAGGCTCTCGAGACGTCCGTCATCGGCGCCACGAAGGGTAACCTCTACCCGGTCATCTGGGTCGAAGGCGCATCCTGCACCGGCTGCACCGAGTCGTTCGCCCAGGCTCAGACGCCCAACGCCGCAGAGGTGGTGTTGGACATGATCTCCCTGAACTACTCCGAGACGTTGTCCGCTGCAGCGGGCTACTCCATGGAGGAGGCCAAGGAGCAGACCATCGAGGCCGGCGACTACATCCTCATCTACGAAGGCGCAATTCAGGAGAAGTGGGGCGGCAACGCCCTGCGCGTGGCTGGCAAGCCCGGCACCGAGCACCTGATCGAGGCCGCAAAGAACGCCAACGCCGTGGTCGCGCTGGGCTCCTGCGCCGTCAACGGCGGTTGGATGGGCGCAAAGCCCAACGTCACCGATGCCATGGGCGTGCAACAGTACCTCAAGAAGGCCGGCATCAACGTGCCCGTCGTCAACGTCCCCGGCTGCCCGGCCAACCCCGAGTGGCTCACCAGCTTGCTTGTCGACGTTGTGCTCATGAAGCTCAAGCCCGCCGATTTGGACCTCAACTCCGAGGGCAAGCCGGCCGGCATCTTCAACCAGACCATCCATGACAACTGCGAGCGTCGCGGCCACTTCGAGAACGGCGAGTTCGTTTACGAATTCGGTTCCGAAGAGGAGAAGAAGGGCTACTGCCTGTATCCGCTCGGCTGCCGCGGTCCCCAGACCAAGTCCAACTGCGGCGTGGTCATGTGGAACGACCGTCGCAGCTGGTGCGTCCAGGCCGGCGCCCCCTGCATCGGCTGCTGCGAGGCAAACCCCAACGACCCGGGCCAGAACTGGGTCGAGGTCAACACCCCGTTCCTGAAGCGTCACCGCAGCCTGCATATCGGCGACTGGGACGTGCAGCCCACCACCATCGCCGTGGGCGTGACCGGCCTTCTGGCCGCAGCGCTCGTGGTGCACGGCTTCGGCATGAAGGCCACCGGCCGTATGGACGGCGGCGCGGACTTCGAGAAGAAGCGCGCCTGGGATGCCAAGCACCCCGAGAAGTCCGTGGGCACCTACGAGGTGTCCGAGGCCGAGCGCCAGAAGATGTACAAGGAAGACACCGGTCACGACGACCCCAATGCAACCAAGGAAGGGAGGTAAGCCATGACGCGTTCCGTAATCGATCCCGTAACCCGTATCGAGGGCCATCTGCGCGTTGAGATGGAAGTCGAGAACGGCAAGGTATCCGACGCCTGGGTATCTGGTGGCTGCTTCCGCGGCATCGAGCTGGTCGTTGAGAACCGCACGCCCGAGGACGCTGCCCAGATCGTGCAGCGTATCTGCGGCGTTTGCCCCGTGTCTCACGCCCACGCCAGCTCCATCGCTGCCGAGAAGGCTTATGGCATCACCATCTCCAACAACGCCCGCATCATCCGCAACATCCAGGAAGGCGCCCAGTTCCTGCACAGCCACATCCTGTGGTTCTACAACCTGGCCGGCCTTGACTACGTCAACCCGCTGAACGCGCTGAAGGCCGACCCGGCCGACGCCATGGATCTGGCTCGTGCTGCCGGCACTTCCATGAACAGCGACTTCGTTGCTCTGAAGGAGCATCTGTCCCAGTTCGCCGAGAACGGCCAGCTGTCCATCTTCAGCGGCAACTGGTTCGATGCCGAGGACGGCACCGGCTTCAAGCTGCCGCCCGAGCTCGATCTTATCTGCACGGCCCACTACCTGGAGGCCCTGGGCATGCAGGCCAAGGCTTCCCAGATCAGCGCCCTGCTGGGCGGCAAGATGCCGCATATCATGACCCTGCGTCCGGGCGGTACGGCTTTCGTGCCCACCGACCAGAAGCTCGACGACCTGAAGCTGCTGGTCGACGAGCTGTACAACTGGGTCGAGGCGACCATGATCCCCGACGTGCTGGCTATCGCCCCGTACTATGCTGATGCTTTCGGGTACGGCAAGGGCCCGGGTCGCTACATCGCTTGGGGTGTCTTCGAGCGCGAGGACTTCAAGATGTCCAACCGCTACCTGCCCTCCGGCGTGCTCGACGAGAACCTCAACCTCTCCGAGCCTGACGAGAAGGCCATCGCCGAGTGGGTCGGCCGTTCCTGGTACAAGGGCTCCGAGACCTATCAGGCGCCGAACTTCACCACCGAGCCCCAGTACACCGACTACAACGTGAACGATCGCTACACGTGGGTGAAGTGCCCGACCTACAACGGCAACTCCATGGAGGCCACCAGCCTTTCCCGTGTCCTGGCAGCTTACAAGCGCAACGTGCCGTTCATCAAGGAGCATGTTGATGCGTTCCTCAAGGCCCTTGGCCATGAGGGCGACCTGTCCGTGGCTCAGTCCACGCTCGGCCGTACCGCCATCCGCCAGATTGAAACGCTCTACATCGCCACGTGCATGAAGGAGTGGGTCGATGAGCTGATCGAGGCCGTGAAGTCCGGCGACTCCGAGTACTTCCGCGCTCCTGAGACCAACACTGGCGAAGGCTCCGCTTTCTGGGAGGCCCCGCGTGGCGCCCTTTACCACAGCGAGTCGGTCAAGGACGGCAAGATCCAGGGTTACCAGATCATCATCCCGTCCACGTGGAACCTGGCTCCGAAGAACGAGAAGGGCCAGCACGGTCCGCTCGAGGAGGCTCTGATCGGCGTGCCGGTGGGCGATATCGAGAAGCCCATCAACGCGCTTCGCACGGTGCACTCCTTCGACCCCTGCACGGCCTGCTCGGTTCATATCTCCGAGCCTGCTACGGGCAAGCGTTTCGAAACCGTCACGAGCCCTTGGGGGGTGAAGTAACATGGCGCATCTGGCACACTATCGTGAAGCTCATCCGATGCCGTTCGTGATCACGCACTGGATCAACCTTGTTGCCATGGTTCTGCTGATTTTCACCGGCTTTTATATTCACTACCCCTTCTTCTGGGGTTTTGAGTCCATGGCCCGCGGTCTGCACGTGTTCTTCGGCTTTGTGCTGTTCATCAACTGCATCTGCCGTTTGATCATGGCCTTCATCGTGAAGTCTTCACCGACCGGCGGTACCCGCAAGCAGGTTACCGACTACAAGACGTGGCTTCCGCAGAAGGATAACCTGCATCAGGGTCCGCAGTGGATCAAGTACTATCTGTTCTTCAAGAAGGATCACCCGCTGTCCGCTAAGCTGGGCGTTCCGCAGAAGATCAGCTATCTGTTCATCCCCGTGCTCATCATTCTGATGTTCTACACGGGCCTGGCTCTGTGGGTTCCCACCTCTGAGATCCCGTTCTTCGCAGCGGGCACGTCTCTGGTGGGCGGCATCATGAGCATGCGCATCATCCACTACTTCATGATGTTCGTGTTCATCTGCTTCATGTTCATCCACATCTACCTGGCCAACGTTGAGGGTATCGCTCCTACGCTGCTCATGTTCTTCCATAAGGAGCATGGCGGCCTGGTCTACGATCCCGACATCCACAACATCATCGGCGAGGATGACATGGGTCACGGCAAGCAGCACTAGTTTTTAGCTATCTGCCATTGCAGCTGATTTGAAAGCCCGATCGCTTCGGCGGTCGGGCTTTTTTTGCATCTTGAGGTAACGGGGTCGTGCATGGAATCCTGTGGCGATTTTTGCCTTGCGCCGACAATGCGCTGACGTGTGGGTACAATTATCTGAAATCTTATTGTGTGCGTCATATCCCCTGATAGATTGGTTATGTATGGCTGAGCTAACCAAAGAGCAGATTGCTTGCGAAGAGAAGTTCCTTGAAGATATTCCCCGTTGGAACATCGGCGCGCTGTTCCTGCCTCCCGTTTGGGGTCCGGCTCATGGCTTCTGGGCTACCATCTTGTTTTATCCTTTGTGGCTGGTTGCCGATAATTTGTTTTATGCTGCGTACTCTGAACGCACGCCGCTTGCGATTGCGTTTGCTGTGATTATCGGCCTTGTGTTGGTTGCGGTCACGTTTTTGTTTTCTCGGCTGAGCCAGCCTTTTGCGGCGCATCGTGCGGTAGCTCGAGGCGTTTCCAAGGAAACGTACGTGCGTCGTGAACGTATCTGGGCTGTGGTATGCATTGTGATTGGGCTTGCGATGCTCGGCTTCGCTACGTGGTACAACTTGATGATCCGTCCGGGGATGGAGGGTTAAAGCATGGCTTGCGAGGAGGATAGCTGGGGTTTGCGCGAATACGTCGCCAGCAATGTGGCAGTTCCCGAGGAACTGCGCCCGCAGCGTGTGGCGGTCCTTTGCGTTGGCAATCGATTGATGCTTGACGATGGCGTCGGGCCTGCCGTTTATGACGAGCTTATGGCGTCGTATGACATCCCGGATAACGTTGAGCTGTTGGACCTTGGTTGTTTGTCTCTAGCCATGATCGATCGTGTGCGAGAATTCGACGTGATCCTGACTGTCGATGCAGTTGATGATTCCGGTCAGCCTGCTGGCACGGTGCTTCGTTATGCGCCCGATGCGATGGCGCGCCATGTCGGTATCACGGCAAGCTTGCATGACTTGAAGCTGATCGACTTGTTCGATTCCGCCGCGCTATTGGGATATCAGGCTGAGGGCCTGTGTTTGGGTATGCAGGTGGAAAACGCTTCTCCTGCCGAAGCGACCGAAGGGCTTACCAGGCCTGTGCATGATGCGTTGCCGCTGCTGGTAGACGTTGTGGTTGGTGAATTGGCACGACTGGGGTTCCCGTTATCTCCGAAGGCTTCGATAGAGTAGTCTGCTGAGCCTATTTGGTTTTCGCTCGTTATTTCGTAGGTTTCTGGGCGTCTCCCTGCATTATTGGGAGGCGCCCATTTTTGTTTTGAACATAATCACCCAAACGGGCAGGTTGGGGAAGATATTCGTTAAACGGAAGCACTTGCTTAAGTGATTGCTAATCGGGATAGCTCATGGGCTGCAAAGAACCGTCCTCATCTGCATGCGTTCGCGATAATTGATGGAGTCTAATGCGAACGACTATTGGTTCACTTATAGCTTTACTGGGTTTTAGGCGCCTCATTTAACTCGTTCATTTTCCGCTGTTCGGGCAAAGATCGCATAAGAAGCACTCTTTGCATTTCGGGCGACGGGCGATGCATGTTTGGCGGCCGAACAGCACCCACTGGTGATTAATCGGTCCCCAGTACTGCCTCGGATAAAGCTTTAGGAGCGCGTCTTCAGTTTTCTGGGGCGTATCCGCCGAGGGTCCCACCAGCTTCAGCTTGTGCGCGATACGGAACACGTGCGTATCCACCGCAATGCCCTCCACAATGCCGAAGGCTTCATTGAGCACCACGTTGGCGGTTTTGCGTCCCACGCCCGGCAGTTTTTGGATCAACGTCATATCTTGTGGAATCTCTCCGCCGAAGTCGCTGATCACCATTCGAGCGCATTTGACGCAGTTCGCGGCTTTCGCATGGTGGAAGCCGATGGTGCGGATGATCTCCTCTACTTCGTTTACATCGGCATTGGCTAGTGCATGCGACGTTGGGTAACGTTCCCATAATGCTGGCGTGACTTTATTGACACCCTTGTCGGTGGTTTGCGCTGACAACAATACCGCTATAGTCAGTTTGAAGGGGTCACCCCAATAATGCAGCGCGCACTCAGCGGCTGGAAAGTGCTCGTCCATTCTCTGGGCGATGGCTATCGCGCGTTCCCTTTTTTCCTTCATCAACTCGCGCGGCATGGGCGATCCTTCCGATTCCGGGTTATTTCAACAGCAGTATATCGAATGATATTGTACGCAGCTTTTACGCTGTAAAATCGTTATGTTATCTGGATATATAAACAACACCGAAGCCAACAGAGTAGGCATAGGAGAACCCGAATAAAACCAGATGAATCAAGAATTCACCTTGTGTTCTCCTTCTGATATCAAACCTGCTTGTTCGGGCGTTTGGCGCGGCTGTCTGGCCGGTTCCTTCGGCTTTGTGTAACGGCTTTGCTCGTTCTAATGGAAAGCTGCCGTGAAGATTTGGAACACGAACAGATGTTGCTGTTTACGTGTGGCTTGGGCTTGGCGTCTCGAGCGATGAAGAAGGTGCGTGATACACTTTTCACCTTGAAAAACGCGCGGCTTCATCGAAAGAAAGCTGCGCAAGCAGGCCCGGACGCGTATGGCCGTATCCGGGCTGGCCGATGGTGATGGGGGAATGCAGCATATGCTTATCGATTCTCTGCGCTTCGCGCTCGAGCGCTCGGAATGCTTGGATGGGTTTTGGTCCAATCTCGATGCCGGCGACGATGGCACGTTGGGCATCGCGAACAGCGCACGGCCGTTCATGGTCGCCGCGCGATTCTCGCATAAGCCGCAGTCCACGCTTGCGGTGGTGGCTGGCGAGGATGCGGCGGTGTCGTTCGCTCGCAGCTTGTCGGCCTATCTGGGCGAGGACAAGGTGCTGCGCTTCCCCGAGCGCGCCGATCTGCCGTTCGACAAGAAGCACGCGGATCTTGCCACCGTTGCTCGGCGTATGGAGGCGGCGCATGCGCTGCAGACCGGACGGCAGGTGGTCGTTGTCGCAAGCGCGCGGGCGTTGCTGCGCACCTTGCCGCCGGCCAATGCCAACGCATCGACGCCGCTGTCTTTCGTCTGCGGCCAGGAGCTGGCAGACATGCCGGGCGCGCAGGCTACGGGCATCCAGGATTTCGACGGTCTTATCCATGCTCTGGAATCGCGCGGGTTCTCCAACACCGGCGAGCTTGATGGCCCCGGCACGTTTTGCACGCGCGGCGGCACCGTGGATGTGTACCCGGGAAACCTGAGCTTCCCCGTTCGCCTTGACTTCTTCGGCGACGAGCTGGACGAGATCCGCCGCATCGTGCCGTCAACGGGCCAGACCATCTCAAGCCTGCAAAACGTCGATATCTATCCCGTCGTCGAGTTCTCCTGCAGCAAATCGGGTCTGGCACGTGCGCGTAAGAAGCTTGCGGCCCAAGCTGGGTCGAATCCGGCGTTGCGCAGCGTTTCCGAACATTTGGAGAACGCTGAGGGCGGATTGCGCTTCGAGGGAAGCGACGTGCTGTTGCCCTACCTCTATGATAAGCCGGTCACGCTCGGCGCCTATCTGCGCCGTGACGCGCTTTCGGTGCTTATCGAGCCGCGAAGCCTGTTCGATGACATGATGCACGCCAGCGAGGAATTGGAAGCGAAGGCCAAGGGCACCAACATCGCCCTTGAAGGGCTGTTCTGCCCGGCTCCGCAGGTCAGCTTCGGCGAGTGTCAACGTGCAACGTACGTGTCCATCATGCGCGTGGGCGGAAACGTGGATGTCGAGCTGCCGGTGAAGCGCGTCGAGGCGGCGGGACACCCCGATAAGCTGTTCGGCCGTCTGCGCACGCTTGTCGATGACGGCTACACGGTAGTATTTAGCGCCCCGAACCGCCGAAGCCGCGCCGATATGATGCTCGCCTTCGTCGATCACGGCCTTCCCATTCAAGAATGGCTTGATGCCGAGGAAAACCCCGATGATTCCGACGGGCAGAAGAAGCGCCGCCTGCGCCGCGGGGTCGTCAACGTCGTCGACGTGGACATCCCGTTGGGAATGATCATCCCGAAGGCGAAGCTCGGCATGGTTAGCGTGTCCGACACCCAAGGGGCCTCCACCGCGCGTCCTAGCCGCCATATCGACATCACCGAGATCACGTTCCCGTATAAGCCGGGCGATTACGTTGTGCACGCGCAGCACGGCATCGCGCACTTCAAGGAGCTGGTGCGTCGCGAGATCGACGGCACGGCACGCGATTACCTGCTGCTCGAATACGCCGAAGGCGACAAGCTGTTCGTGCCGGTCGAGCAACTCGACCGCGTCACGCGCTACGTCGGTCCCGAGGGCTCCACGCCGCGATGCACCCGACTGAACACGGCCGACTGGTCGCGCGCCATGAAGAAGGCGAGCGCGGCCACCAAAAAGCTCGCGTTCGACCTGGTTGACGTGTACGCACGCCGCGCAAGCGCACAAGGCTACGCCTTCGGTCCCGACACGCCGGCGCAGATCGAGATGGAGGAGGCGTTCCCGTATCGGGAAACCCCCGATCAGCTGGCTGCCATCGCCGACGTGAAGGCCGACATGCGCAGCGCCAAGCCCATGGATCGCCTGGTGTGCGGCGACGTCGGCTTCGGGAAAACCGAGGTGGCGCTGCGCGCCGCCTTCGCCGCTACGCAGGATAAGAAGCAGGTTATGGTGCTGTGCCCGACCACCATCTTGGCGCAGCAGCATTTCACGAACTTCAAGGACCGCTTCGAGCCGTTCGGCGTGACCGTCGAGGTGCTCAGCCGCTTCCGCACGCCGCAGCAGCAGGCTGCGGCGCTCAAGGGCTTCGCCGACGGCAGCGTGGATGTGCTGGTAGGCACGCATCGCCTGCTGTCGCGCGATGTGAACCCCCATGACCTGGGCCTGGTGATCATCGACGAGGAGCAGCGCTTCGGCGTGGGCCACAAGGAGCAAATGAAGAACCTTCGCGAGAGCATCGACGTGCTCACGCTTTCGGCAACGCCGATCCCGCGCACCATGCAGATGTCGCTGTCGGGTGTGCGCGACATGAGCCTCATCCTCACGCCGCCCGACGATCGACGCCCCGTCGAGGTGCACGTCGGCGAGTGGGATCCCGATGTGGTCAGCGCCGCCATCAGGCGCGAGCTTGCCCGAGGCGGGCAGGTGTACTACGTCTCCAACCGCGTCCGGTCCATCGAGGAAGCAGTGAGACGCGTGCAGGCCGCAGCCGGGGAGGCGCGCGTGGGCGTGGCGCATGGGCAGATGGACAAGGACTCGCTGGAGAAGGTGATGGAGGAGTTTTCCGCCGGACAGCTTGATGTGCTGGTGGCAACCACCATCATCGAGTCCGGCATCGACAACCCTCACACGAACACGCTCATCATTGAGGATTCGCAGCGTTTGGGCCTGGCACAGATGTATCAGCTGAAGGGGCGCGTGGGCCGTGGCTCCACCCAGGCGTACGCGTTCTTCATGTTCCCCGAACACGTTAACCTTACCGAGGAGGCGCAGGCACGTCTGACGGCGTTGGACGAGCATACCGACCTGGGAAGCGGCATGCGCATCGCCATGCGCGACCTTGAGATCCGCGGCGCCGGAAGCCTGATGGGCGCCGAGCAGTCGGGCAACATGTCGGCGGTCGGCTTCGACCTGTTCGCGCAGATGCTCGGCGCGGCCGTGAACGCCACGCGCGAAGGCGACCTGAAGGCCGCCGAGGGGCTACCGCCGGCGCTGTCCGATATCACGGTGAACCTGCCGGGCCGCACGTATCTGTCTGAGGAATACGTGCCCGAAGCCGACGAGCGGGTGCTGTGGTATCGCAAGATCGCAAGCGCTGCAACCGTCGGCGCCGTGGAGGACATCTACAACGATTTGGCGGGCAAGCGTCCCGATATGCCACAGGAGGCGCAGAACCTGTTCGAGAAGGCGCGCATCAAGGCGTTTGCCAACGAACATCACATCAAAACGGTGTCGGTGGTGGCCGGCAAGCTGGTGGTGGAACCCATCGACATCCCGCGCGACAAGATGGTGCCCGTGCGTCGCGCCGGGGGCCGCTATCTGTCGGACAAGCGCAAGCTGCAGCTGCCGCTGAAGTATTTCCGCCTTACGGAAAAGGACAACCTGTTCGGCCCCGTGGCGAAGTTCCTGCGGGAAATGCACGGCGAGGAGTAGCGTTCGGGGCGCGTAGGAAGCGAAGAGGAGAGACAGCTAGGCAAGTGTGCCGAAGCATCGACTCGCTTTACCGTCAGGTGGAATCGGCTTCGCGCGCCCTGCCACATGGCGCGCCCCCGATTATGTCATGGCGTTAAGGTAGCGCTCGACGTCATCGATGAGGGGCGCAAGCCGCACGACGCCGGTCATGGGGACGGCCTTGCGGGCAAGCAGGCCTGGCTTGTACACGATCATGGTAACGGTTTCGTCGGCATAGATGCGGGGCAGGGCGGCATCGCCGGTTTGCGCCGAAACGCCGGAGGGGACATCGGCCGCTATGGTGAACGGCGCGTCCTTCGCCTTGCCCGCCGCCTTCGCATGAGCCGGCGTGCGCTTGCCGGCCTGTGGATGCCGCGCGCCGCCTATCCGCTTGCGGGTCAGCTTGCCGTGGAATCGCCGGCGGTTCGCAAGCTGTATCCAGGTTGCGTACGGTTCGCGCACCTGCATGCCGGAGAAGCCCGTCCCGAGGATGGCGTCTACCACGCCGCTGGCGCGATCGAGCTCGCGCGACAGCTCTTCCGGCGTCGGCGCGACCAGCACGGAAAGCGGCCATCCGTGCGCTTCGGCGGCGGTAACCGCCTCGAGCGCAGCCGTTCGCGCAGGCTCGGCGGAAAGCTGCTCGGGCGGTCGCGGGCACGCAAGCGCAACGGGCCATCCGGTTTGCGCGAGCGCGCGTCCACATACCCAGCCGTCGCCGCCGTTGTTCCCGCTTCCCGTTAAGATCAAGATCGGCGCTGGGTCGGGAACCCACGAGCGCATTTGGTCGGCTATGGCGCATCCGGCGCGCTCCATCAATGCGCCAAGCGAAGTTCCGCAAGCCGCGATGCGCTGCTCCAATTCGGCAACCTTGCCCACATCGAGCACGTGCGTGCGCTCGCGAATCTGCTTGATGCCATCCTCGGTCATGATGCGGGTATCGCTGATAAGGCCGTTGAGCATGATGAACGGCGCCCGCCCGCGCCAGGCCCGCCATGCGCGCACGGCGAGCGTGGCCGCCCATGCGAGCACGCCAGCACACCATATAAGGGTCAAGGCCGTCTTATCGTGCACGCACAGCGACGCGAGCGCGCGCAGCTCGGCGGGAGTGGTAGGGATATCGTCTACGCCTGCGACCAGCCCGAACGCCCATGCTGGCAGTAGCACGATGGCGAACAAGGTGGCGTAACGGCAGACGATCTGCCCGCCGGATGCCGGCGCGGCATCGGGTCGAACGATGCGCAGGCGCAGCAGCTTTTGCGCGGGCGTCTGTCCGCGCGTGATCACAGGGAACAAGGCGAACACCGCGGCGATGGCCGCGCATTCGCATGTCCAGAACGTGGCGTGCTCGATACCGAAGCCTGCAAGCAGCCGGCTTCCGTTCACAGCGTGCACGGCGAAATAGCCGCACCCGGCAAGCGCTTGCGAAAGCGCAAGGTCGAGTCCGAACGTCAGCGCGCGCCGCGTGGCGGATGCGGTCGTTCCGCGCTCGGCGGCCTGCCGTGCGGCAACGCGGACATCGGGCAACACGCGCATGACCGGCCCGGCAAGCCAGAACCCGACCATGCATCCCAGCGTGTTCGTCATCAAATCGTCCACATCGAAGAGCCTATACGGGTGCTCGTAGATGCCCCAGATGCCGGTGAGCTGCGTCGTTTCGAACGACAGCGTCACGCAAAAGCCTATCAGGAGCGTCTGCCACCAAGGTCGGTGGAAGTAGTAGCGCAGGTACGCGCCGAGCGGCACTAGCAGCAGCACATTGAAAAACGCCTCGTACATATACGGGTCGCAGATGGCGGCGAGCCAGGTGGAGGGATCGTCGAGGCGTGCGGTGGTTTCGGCCAGAAACGAGCGCACGAACTGGAATGGGATAAGCTGCGGCGTCTGAGCGTACGCGACCACCGCCGTGCGATCGGCAGGCAGCGGCAACAGCACCAGGAAGTATGCGCACATCAGGTAGAACACGAACGAGTACATCGCTGCGGCATGAAGCCACGGAACGCTCCCCACCTTGCGATACTTGTAGATGAGAAACGGGGCGGTGATCAGCGCCGCTATCAGCGGGAACAGCAATACCGCCGTGGTTATGGGCATCACGAATTTCGACATGTCCGCGATCTCCTTTCGTCGCCGCTGCCGATGATGATCTGCGAGCCGGCGGCTTCCTCGCTATTCGCGGTCTGCACGATGCCGAAGCGGCCGGGAAGCTCGTCGCCGCCTTTGTCCCGGCAGGTCGCTTCGGAATCAGCGGCTTTGCTCGAGCTTGAGCAAAGCGCCGCGCACGCGTGCGGGCTTTCCCTCGCCCCAGGGCTGGCCGTTGGCGCGCACCAGCCTATGCAGCGGCACCGCGATGGCGAACGGGCAGGCCCGCGCCGCCGCGCCCACCGCCCGATGCGCGCCGGCATGCCCGATGCGGCAGGCGATATCGGCCGCCGTTGCGGTTTGCGCATAGGGGATGTCGGCCACCGCGTTCCACACCTGCTGTTGAAACGGTGTGCCGCAGGGGCTCAGCGGCAGGGAGAACGACGTGCGCTTGCCGGCCAGATACTCCTGCACCTGCGTCGCGGCCTTGTTCGTCAGCTCGCTCGGCGCGCAAACGCCCGCGAGCGGGGCTTTTCCCAGGGCGATGCGCGTGATGGCCCGTCCGTTCGCCGCCACGGTGATGGGGCCGGCGGGGGTGAAGTAGCTGTAATATGTCGGGCGGTCGCCGTCCATGAAGCCCCTTTCCTCGTTCTTGTCAGCATTATATGCCCGCCGCGCCCGCGCCGCCGCCGTCTTGGCGTAGGTGCGGTAGAATACGCACATAACCTATGAGCTTGGAAGGGAAGGGGCCAAACGTGTTCCAACCGGTTAAAATCGCGCCGTCCATCCTGTCGGCGGACTTCATGAACCTCCAGCGCGACATCGAGGCCATTCAGGCCGGCGGCGCCGGCTACGTCCATGTCGACGTCATGGACGGCCATTTCGTGCCGAACCTCACCATGGGCGTGCCCGTGGTCAAGCAGCTGAAGAAGATCACCGACATGCCGCTCGACGTGCATCTCATGATCTCGAACCCGCTTGAGCAGCTGCCGTGGTTCCTCGAGGCGGGCGCCGATATCGTCACCGTGCACGCAGAGGCCGCCGCGGGCTATCAGCTTGAGCGCGCCGTCGAGATGATCCACGCTGCCGGCGCCAAGGCCGCCGCATCCGTCAAGCCCCATACCCCCGTCGAGGTGCTCGCGCCGGTTATGGCGCAGCTCGACATGGTGCTCATCATGTCCGTCGAGCCGGGCTTCTCTGGCCAAAGCTACATCGAGGGCTCCGAGCGCAAGGTTGCGCGCACGGTCGAGCTCGCCCGCGCGGTGGGCGCGGCGCCGCTTGTCGAGGTCGATGGCGGCATCGGCGTGAAAACCGCCCCGCTCGTGGCCGCCGCCGGCGCCGATGTGCTCGTGTGCGGCTCGGCCGTGTGCGGCGCCGATGATCCTGCGGCAGCCATCGCCCAGGTCACGCAGGCCGCCGAGGCGGCTCGTGCGGCTGCGCTGGCATCCAAGGAGGCGTAGGCGTCCCATGGTGGCGAAGGTCCCGGAAAACTACGTATACCTTGATTACGCGGCAACTGCCCCGCTTTGCGAGGAAGCTGCTCAGGCTATGGCGCCTTACATGGTGCCCGGCCGCGCAAACATCGCCTTCGGCGGCAACGCCAACAGCTTGCACGTCCCCGGTCGTGCGGCGTTCTCCGCGCTCGAGGACGCCCGTCGCGCCATCGCCCGCGCTCTAGGCGCCACGCGTCCCGACGAGGTGGTCCTCACCAGCGGCGCCACCGAGGCCGACAACGCCGCCATCATCGGCCTGGCGCAGGCGGCGGCGCACGCCCGACGCCTCGGAGGCGCGGGCAGCGCCCAGCCGCACGTGGTGGTCAGCGCCATCGAGCACGATGCGGTCCTGGCCCCGGCCAAGCGCCTCGAGCAGATGGGCTTCTCGGTCACGCGCGTGCAGCCCGACCGCAACGGCTTCATAACCGCGGCCGCGCTCGAGCAGGTCATGCGCCCTGAAACGGTGCTCGTCAGCGTCATGGCGGCGAACTCCGAGGTAGGCTCGGTGCAACCCGTGGCCGAGCTTGCCCGCACGGCGCACGCCGCCGGCGCGCTGTTCCACACCGATGCCACGCAGGCGCTTGGCAAGGTGCCCGTCAACGTGGTCGATTGGGGCTGCGACGCCGCATCGTTTTCCGCTCACAAGGTGGGCGGCCCGAAGGGCGTCGGCGCGCTGTACGTGAAAAGCCGCACCCCCTTCGATGCATTTATGCTCGGAGGCGGACAGGAGGCAGGCCGTCGCAGCGGCACGCAGAACGTCTGCGGCGCGGCGGGTTTCGCCGCAGCCATCCAGGTCGCCCAGGAAAAGCAGGCCGATGAGCAGGCGCGTCTGGGGGCCCTTCGCGACAAGCTCTACGCCGCGCTTGCCGAAAAGCCCGGCGTCCGTCCCACGGTCCAGGTAACGCCCGGCTCGCAGGACTACCTGCCCAACATCGTTCACGTGCTCGTCGACGCGCTCGAAAGCGAGACGCTCATCCTGCGCTTCGACATGCGCGGCTTCGGCGTTTCGGGTGGATCGGCGTGCAGCTCGCATTCGCTTGAGCCCAGCCACGTGCTGCGCGCTATCGGCATCGATGCGGACGCCGCGCACGGGGCGCTGCGCATCTCCATGGGCCGCTACACCACCGCCGAGGATGTTCAGGCGTTCCTGGACGTCATCGACTCGGTTTTGAACTGGGAATAGGGAATCGCTCGGGGCTGCCGGAAGGCGGCCCCGACTAGGTTTGCCCCGCCGTCGATCCGCTGCGCGCAACGGTTTTCACCGTCGCGCATCGCTTGCGGCATGAGTCCGTCGCGACGCCACGCCCCGCCAAACGAACCTGCTGGCCCGAGTATCCGCCGCATCGCGCCCGCGGGTTTTGCATAACGAAAGGAGCCCGCATGGAACTGGTAACCATGCATACGCATACGAACTACACCGGCCACGGTCACGGCACGGTGGCCGAGCTGGTGGACGCCGCCGCGGCCGCCAAGCTCGGCGCCATCGCCGTTACCGAGCATTACCCCATGTCGGCGGCAATGGATCCCGACAACGTGGTCTCCATGGCGTGGGATCGCCTGCCCGATTACCTCATCGATATCGCTGCAGCGGCCGCCGCTCATCCCGAGATGCAAGTCATCCCCGGCTGCGAGATCGACTGGCTCGGTGCGCAGGAGGACCGCGACTTCTCGGCGCTCGACTTCTCCAACTTCATCCACGTGCTCGGCAGCGTGCACTATCTTGACGGATGGGCCTTCGACGACCCGGCTCAGGAGACGCGCTGGCACGACGTGGGCGTCGATTCGGTATGGCGTCGCTACTTCGAGGTGTGGTGCCAGGCCGCCAGCTGCACTGACATGCCCTTCACGTGCATGGCGCATCCCGATCTGGTGAAGAAGTTCGGTTATCGTCCCAGCTTCAATCTCCAGCCGCTCTACGATGAGGCGGCCGAGGCCGTGCAATCGAGCGGCCGCATGGTGGAGGTGAACACCTCGGGCCTCACGTACGCGTGCGCCGAGCTGTTCCCCGCGCCCGACCTTCTGCGCACGTTCTGCCGCGCGGGCATCCCGTGCTCCATCGGCACCGATGCGCATGACCCGGCCGTGGTCGACCGCAACCTCATGCCCGGGCTTGCGGCCATGTACGAGGCGGGCTACCGCTGCGTTACGGTTCCCACATCAACGGGCGACCGACGTCAGATTGCGCTAGAGTAAAGGCGGCAAAGTCCCTGTCGAAGCGGCGGGGCATACGGCCGGGGCATGCGGCCCGGGCCGTTCCAAGGGAAGCCTCATCACATGGAAGGACTTGATGGACATGGCTTCGAAGAAGATCAAGATCGAAGGCTCGAAGGGGAAGGCGACGCAGGGCGAGGGCAAACCTGAGCTTTTGCGCGTGGAGGTCGGCGGCTTGCGCGCCAAAAGCTTCCAGCTCTCGGTGGGCGCGCTCGAACAGGCGCTTCTGGCCGAGTTTCCGGCAGCGGATGCCGAGGAGTGGGACCGCACGGGCCTTCTGGTGGGCGATCCGGCGGCGCCGGTGCGGGCGGTTGCCGTGGCGCTCGACCCCACGGTGAGCGCCATCGATGCGGCAGCCGATGCGGGCGCGAACGTGCTCGTCACGCATCACCCGGCTTATCTGACGCCGCCCACGTCGTTTCAGCCGGCTTCGTCGCCGGCGCTGAACTCCGGCGCGGTGGTGTATCGCGCCATTCAGCGCGGCGTGGCTCTCATGAACTTCCATACCGCCCTCGACGTTTCCGCCCGCGCCCAGCGCATGCTGCCCGGCATGCTGGGGCTGTCGCTGCGCGGGGTGGTTGAGCCGAAGGCTGGCTGCGCCGAGAAGGGCTACGGCCAGCTGTGCGCTCCCGCCGAGAAGATGACGCTCGGCCAGCTTGCCGCGCGCTGCACCAGCGTGTTCGGCCGCGCGCCGCGCGTGTGGGGGAGCTTCGATCGCGCGGTACGGACCGTCGTCACCTGCACGGGCTCGGCGGGCCCGACGGGCCGCGCCGCGCTTGCCGCCGGCGCTGACGTGCTTGTTGCCGGTGAGGTCAAATACCATGACGCGCTCGACCTGTCCCAGGCGGGCATGGCCGTGATCGACCTGGGGCACGATACCTCCGAGCTGCCGTTTTGCGGCGTGCTCGCCGCCAGCGTGCGCGATGCGGGGGTGCCCGATGAGCTGGTCGCCGTCGTGTCGCAGCGCGACAGGTGGTCTTATCCCGAGGCAGTGCGCGTGTAACTTGCAAACCGCGCCCCGCGCCGCGGTGCGGCTGCACGCGGGGCGCCCGAACGAAAAGGATTCGCATGAGGATCGATTCCGAGGTTTTGGCCGCGTTTTTGCATATGCAGGAACTCGATGTGCAGATCATCCGCGCCGAGAAGCAGCTCCAGGAGCTGCCCGAGCGCAAGGCCGTCGCCGATGCCATGGCGAAGAGGCGCGCCGTCGCCGCCAAGGCGGAACAGGTGGAGAAGCTTGCGGCCAAGGCAGAGGACAAGCTTGCGCGCATCACCGAGGAGGATGACGGTCTGGCCGGCAAGGCCCGCCGCATCCAGGACGAAATCGAGCAGGCGCAAGGCGATTTCCGCATCGTCGATGCGCGCACCAAGGAGCTGACGGGCGTCCAGGAGCGCCGGGATGCCCTTGAGGAGAACATGCGCGCCGTCGATGCCGAGTTGGAGAAGATCAAGGCGGTGCGCGCCCAGATAGCCGCAGCCATGGAGCAGATTGAGGGTATCGAACGCAGCTCCGGTGCAGCGTTTTCGCAGAAAGGCGGCGAGCTGAAGCAACGAATCACCGACATGCAGGCCAAGCGCAAGGCCATGGCTCAGCGCGTGCCCGCCGACGACATGAAGCTCTACGAGCGTACCGCCGCAGCCACCGCCGGCGTGCCTTTGGCCTTGCTTGTGGAGGAGCGCTGCGGCGCATGCCGCACGCCCATCGAGCACGGCCGCGTCATCGACATGTGCTCCCAGGGCAACGTGGCCACATGCCCCAACTGCGGCCGTCTGCTCATCTTGCAGGCGCATTAAGGTGCTGCTTCGCTCCCTGAACGTAAGAAGGCCCCTGCTCACAGAGCAGGGGCCTTCGATTTCCCTTATGGGATGTTCCGCGAAGGTGTTACGCGCGGGTGACCTTGCCGGCCTTCATGCACTTGGTGCAGACGTTGGCCTTGCGGACATGGCCCTTGGCGTCCTTGATGGTGACCTTCTGGATGTTGGGACGGAACCAACGGTTCGTCACGCGGTGGGAATGGCTGACGTTACGACCGGCAACGGGGCCCTTACCGCAGATTTCGCAAACTTTAGACATTATTCATCACTCCATGTACCTAGGTTGCATGTATCGGCGCGAACGCCGCTCTTGCACAAAAAGCCCTCCAACTATACCACACGTACTTGCAGCATCACAAGATTATTTCGTGTTTATGCCTTGCATGCGCCATGCATGCATACCGTCTGCACAATTGCATGCGCTATACTGCCAGCAGAAGTTTCGAGCCCGCATATGCGAGCCAGAAAGGAACGCCATGAACGATACCATTCCCGGCAACCTCCATGTTGCCAACGATGTCCTGGCCGACATGGTCGGCAACGCCGCGCTCGAGTGCTACGGCGTCGTCGGCATGGCCGCACCTTCCGCTGCCGACGGGATCGCCAAGATCCTGCCCGCCAGCCGCCTGCGCCGCGGCGTGACGGTCACCGCCACCGATGCCGGCGTGCACGTGGCGCTGTACGTCGTCATCGAGTACGGCACCAATATCAACACGGTGTCCCAGAACCTGGTCGACCAGGTCACGTTCGTCTTGAAGGAGTATGCGCGCGTCCCGCTGGACGGGGTTGAAGTGCATGTGCAGGGCGTGAAGGTCCGCAAGTAGCGCGCGCCTAAGCGCCTTGCCGCCTGCCCCAATGAAGGAGAATCCCATCAATGTCTAGTACCTATACCAGCAACGACCTGGTCAACGCAATCGCGGCCGCCAGCAAAAACCTCAGCGCGCGCAAAGACGAGGTCAACCGTCTCAACGTCTTCCCCGTGCCCGATGGCGACACCGGCACGAACATGTCGCTGACGTTGGAATCCGTCGTTGCAAGCCTGGCCAAGTTGCCCATCGGCGCCTCCGCCGCCGAGATCCGCAAGGCCATCACCACCGGCGCGCTCATGGGCGCGCGCGGCAACTCCGGCGTCATCACCTCGCAGATCCTGCGCGGCCTGTGCGAAGGCTCCAACGGCTTCGACGCGGTCAGCGCCGAGTCTATCGAGTCCGCCCTGGCCAAGGCCCAGGACGTGGCGTTCCATGCGGTGCGCAAGCCCGTCGAGGGCACCATCCTCACCGTGCTGAAGGACTCCGCTGCCGCCGCCAAGTATGCCCGCAAGAAGAAGATGTCGGCCGATGAGTCGCTGTCCCACGTCGTCGAGCAGGCGTATGCCAGCGTGCAGCGCACACCCGAGCTGCTTCCCGTGCTGAAGGAGAACGGCGTGGTGGACTCCGGCGGCTACGGCCTTGCCATCCTCATCGACGGCTTCGTGGCCGCCCTCACGGGCAAGGAGGGCCCGCTCGTCGACGAGCTGGCCTTTGCGCGCGACGCCGCTCCGAAGGTCGAGATCGAGCAGATCAACGACTGGGAGGGCAGCGAGTTCACCTATTGCAACGAGTTCCTGGTGGATTCCGACGTGCTCGACAAGGCCGAGGCGCTGGACTTCCTGGCAACCATGGGCGACTGCGAGCTGTGCGTGGGCGAGGCCCCGAAGTTCAAGGTGCACGTGCACTCCAACACGCCTGACAAGGTGCTGGCGTACTTCCTGGAGCGCGGCCAGATCTCCGAGGTGTTCATCCACAACATGAAGATGCAGTCCGAGGAGCGCACCGAGAAGCTCGAGGCCGAGCAGCACGCCGAGCGCAAGCCGCTCGGGTTCGTGGCGGTCGCCGCCGGCCAGGGCAACGCCAAGATCTTGGAGTCGCTCGGCGTCGACGTCGTCGTCTCCGGCGGTCAGACCATGAACCCCTCCACGAAGGACCTGCTCGATGCCGCCGCCAAGGTCAACGCCGACGCGGTCATCTTCCTTCCGAACAACAAGAACATCATCATGGCCGCCCAGTCCGCCTGCGAGCTGTCTGACATCCCGGCGGGCGTCGTGCCCACCAAGTCCGTGCCGCAGGCCTTCGCCGCCATGTTCGGCGTGGACGGCGAGGCATCCCTCGAGGATAACGTCGAGGCCATGACCGAGGCGTTCGCCGACGTCAAGACTGGCGAGGTCACCACCGCCATCAAGGATTCCAAGGACGCCGAGGGCAACGCCATCGCCGACGGCGACGTCATCGGCATCGCCGACGGCGCCATCCATGCCGTGGGTCACAGCGTTTCCGACGTCGTCATGGGCCTGCTCGAGCACATGGAGGCCGACGATTGCGACACCTGCACGCTGCTCGCCGGCGAGGACCTCTCCGACGAGGACTTCCAGGCGCTGCAGGAGCGCATCGAGCAAGCATACGAGGATCTGGAGATCGACGCGCACCGCGGCGATCAGCCCCTGTATCCCATCGTCTTCTCCGTGGAGTAGGGCGGCAACGTGGCCGATAGGCTCGCAGCAACATTAGCCTTAGATGAACCCGCGTCGCGCGTGAAGCTGGTCAGCCCGGCTCGCGCGCAGGCGCTTGCGGGTTTGGGCGTGCGCACGGTTCGCGACCTGCTCACGCACTTTCCCCGACGCTACATAGACCTGTCGAAGCGCGAGACCGTCGCCGGCGCGCGCATCGGCGGGTCGTGCACTATCCAGGGCACCGTCCATGAGGTCAAGCTCAAGCGTCCGCGCCCCAACCTCACGCTGGTCGAGATCGCGGTGGTGGACGCAACCGGCGTGCTCATGGTCACATGCTTTCGCCAGCCTTGGCTGAAAGACCAGCTCAAGCCCGGCATGGGTATCGCCGTCGCCGGCAAGGTGGAGTTCGACTACGGCTTCAAGCGCATGGTGAATCCCTATATCGAGCAGCTCGGCGACGGTCAGGTGGCCGAGGGCATGATCATCCCCGTGCATCCGGCATGCGAGAAGATCTCGGCAGCGTGGATGCGCCGTTTGGTGGGAAACGCGCTCGATGCCGTGCAAGGCTGCTACGATCCGCTGCCGCTCGATCTGCGCGTGCGGTATCGGCTCATGACGCGCGCCGCCGCGCTGTCGTGCATCCATTTCCCGCATACTATGGAGGAGGCCGCCGAAGCGCGCCGCCGCCTGGTGTACGAGGAGCTGCTGCTGCTCGAGCTCGCGCTCATGTCGCAGGCCGCCCGTCGCGCCGCCGGCGCGCAGCCGACGGCGCATGTGGTGGACGGCCCGTGCGCGGCGGCGCTCGACTGTGTCATGCCGTTCACCCTTACCGCGGAGCAGCAGCAGGCTCGTGCGGATATCCTCGCGCGCATGGCGGCGCCCGAGGCGGCCAACCATATGCTGCTCGGCGACGTGGGCACGGGCAAAACCGCCGTCGCGGCCTTCGCCCTTGCCGCCGTGGCCGACACGGGCGCCCAGGCGGCGCTCATGGCGCCCACCGAGGTGCTCGCGCGCCAGCATGCCGCGTCGCTGGGGAAGTGGTTCGACGAAGTGGGCGTCACCTGGGGCCTGCTCACGGGTTCCACTCCCGATGACGAGCGAGCCCGCCTGCTTGAAGGCGCAGCCGACGGCGGCATCTGCGTGCTCGTCGGCACTCACGCGCTGCTCGAACCCGATGTGCGCTTCAA
This sequence comes from Eggerthella sp. AM16-19, assembly GCF_003474385.1. NCBI lineage: Bacteria > Bacillati > Actinomycetota > Coriobacteriia > Eggerthellales > Eggerthellaceae > Eggerthella > Eggerthella sp. AM16-19. The sequence continues at coordinate 1,103 of NZ_QUCY01000013.1, read as the reverse complement.
GCGCCTCACGCTTGCGGTCATCGACGAGCAGCAGCGCTTCGGCGTGGAGCAGCGCGCGGCGCTCCTTTCCAAGGGCGAAGCCCCCGATGCGCTCTACCTGACCGCTACGCCCATTCCCCGTACGCTCGCGCTGGCGGTGTTCGGCGATATGACGCTGTCCTACATCAAGCACCGTCCCAACGACTCGGCCCGCCGCACCACGCACGTCGTGTCGAAGGCCGATCAGGGCAGGGCTTACGATGCGGCGCGCGAGGCGCTGTCTCGCGGCGAGCAGGTGTACGTGGTCTGCCCGCTTATCGGGCAGGATGCCGAAGCGCGCGATAAGCGGGCCGGAGGTCGGGGCAGGGAAGCCGACGAGGAGGCCTACGAGTTCGCGTCCATCAGCATCGAGTCGGACGCCGATTTCGCCGGCGATAACGTCACGGCCGCAACCAAGGAAGCGTCCTATCTGCAGCAGACGGTGTTCGCCGATTGGCATGTGGAGTTGTTGCACGGGCGCATGAAGCCCGCCGACAAGGACGCCGTCATGGGCCGGTTCCGCGACAACGAAACGCAGGTGCTCGTGGCGACCACCGTCATCGAGGTGGGCGTGGACGTGCCCAACGCCACGGTCATGATCGTCATGGACGCCGACCGTTTCGGGCTCTCGCAGCTCCATCAGCTGCGCGGGCGCGTGGGCCGCGGCGAGAAGCCGGCGCAGGTGTTTTTGGTCTCCACTTCGAAATCCGAGCAGTCCTTGGCGCGCCTTGCCGCCATGGAGCGCACCGATGACGGCTTCGAGCTGGCGAAATACGACTTGTCGCTACGGCGCGAGGGCGACATCCTAGGCAATCGGCAAAGCGGGGCGAGCGCGTTGAAGCTCGTCAACATCGTGCGCGACGAGCGGGTCATCCAGGCCGCGCACGCCGATGCCGCCGCCATCATGGCGGCAGACCCCGGGCTTGCCGAGCCCGATCATCAGGCGCTCGCGCTCGAGCTTCGTCGCACGTTTCCCGAGCAGGCGCCCGCAAGATAGCCGATACGTTTCGAGCCGCGTTCTGTGACGACGCGGTTCCAGAAAGAGACCAGCTATGAGTAGTCAAGACCCGTAAGACAAGTTTTCT
>NZ_QUCY01000012.1:0-84294 GCF_003474385.1 Eggerthella sp. AM16-19 | reverse complement strand
TGGTTCGATTGAAACAGTCAAAACGCGATAAGAAGATAGTAGGAGGGGGCATAGAGGCGTGAAGTCGCTAAGCAACGTCGGCGCGGAGCGCCTGGGAGACGCCCTCGGCGAATCCATCGACGACGGCGCGAAGTTGTCGATAATCAGCTCGTATTTCACCGTGTTCGCCTACGGGGAGCTCAAAGAGGAGCTCTCCAAGGTCGACGAGGTGCGCTTCCTGTTCAGCGAGCCCACCTTCATCAAGCGCATGGCCGACTCGAAGGAGCCGCGCGAGTTCGAGGTAGCCCGCCGCGCGCGCGAGGTCGGCGTCGGCGGCTCGGGGCTCGAGCTCACGCTGCGCAACAACCTAAACCAACGCGCGCTCGCCCGCGAATGCGCCGAGTGGATCCGCGAGAAGGGCGTCTTCAAGTCCGCCAAGACGTCCGGCGCCATTCAGCCGGGCGGCACCTACGTGGTGGAGAACCCATCCGGCGACGACCACGCCTTCATGGGCGCCGCCGCGAACTTCACGCAGGAGGGCCTCGGCTACGAGCGCCGTCCGGGAACCGTGACCTGCGTGAGCCATTTCGAGAACGCGACCGAGGCCGTCGGCCTCAAGATGATGTTCGAGTCGGTCTGGGACAACCCTGCCATGGTCGAGGAGGTCACCGCGCAGGTGGCCGCCCAGGTCGAGACGCTCTACCGCGAGAACCCGCCCGAGTTCATCTATTTCCTGACCCTGTACCACCTGTTCCGCGACTTCATGGAGGACGACGAGGACAACGGCATCCGCCCCGGCCTCAAGTTCGAGGAGTCCGTGGTCTGGAGCAAGCTCTACGACTTCCAGAAGGACGCCGTCGTGGGCGCCATCCGCAAGCTGGAGAAGTACAAGGGCTGCATCATCGCCGACTCGGTGGGCCTGGGCAAGACCTACGAGGCGCTCGCCGTCATGAAGTACTACCAGGAGCGCAACGACCGCATCCTCGTGCTGTGCCCGAAGCGCCTGCGGGACAACTGGACCCTGTGGACGCAGGACAACGACGACCGCAACCCGCTGGCCGACGACCGCTTCAGCTACACGGTGCTCAACCACACCGACCTGTCGCGCTACCACGGCATGAGCGGCGAGGTGGACCTCGAGCACCTGCGCTGGGGCCACTTCGACCTCCTCGTCATCGACGAGAGCCACAACTTCAGGAACAAGAGCACCGACGCGGACAAGACCGACCGCTACACGCGCCTCATCGAGGACGTCATCAAGTCGGGCCAGCGCACGAAGGTGCTCATGCTCTCTGCCACCCCGGTGAACAACCGCCTGCTCGACCTGCGAAACCAGATCGAGCTCATCACCGAGGGAGACGACGCGTACCTCGCCGATACCGATGGCATCCCGTCGATCACCCACGTGACGCGCGTCGCCCAGCAGAGGTTCAACGAGTGGAGCAAGCTCTCCGACTCCGAGCGCACGACCGAGAGCTTCGTGAACGCGGTGAACGCCGACTACTTCAAGCTGCTCGACGTGCTGACCATCGCGCGCAGCCGCAAGCACATCACGAAGTACTACGGCGCCGCGAGCGGTACCTTCCCGGCGCGCCGGCCGCCCCTGTCGTTTCAGACGCCCATTGACCTAGAAGGCGAGCTGCCGCCGATTGCCGTGCTCAACGACATGATCGCCCAGCTCACGTTCGCCCAGTACCAGGTGCTCTCCTACGTGCGCGCCGACCAGCGCCGCAAGTACGAGGACCGCTACGGGGACACGTGGGGCAAGGACTTCGAGAGCCAGGTCCACCGCACGACGGCGGTGGCCAACCTCATGCGCGTCAACGTCCTCAAGCGCATGGAGTCCTCCGTGAACAGCTTCCGCATCACGCTGCGACGAATCCTCGACGGCTGCGTCGACCTGCGCGCGAGGCTCGACGCCGACGCGTCGGGGGTCGCCTACGGCACCGAGGGCCTCGAGGACGGGTTCGACGACGACGATGCCGAGGAGTTCGAGGCCGGCGGCAAGGTGCGAGTCGACCTGCGAGACGTCGACGCCCTGCGCCTGGGCCAGGACCTCGACTTCGACATCCAGGTGCTCCGGGCCCTGCTAACCTATGCCGACGCGGTGACGCCCGAGCGCGACGCCAAGCTCGTGAAGCTGCGCGACTTCATCGCGGGCAAGGTCAGCGAGCCGTACAACCCCGGCAACCGCAAGGTGCTGGTGTTCAGCGCGTTCGCCGACACGACGGCGTACCTTTTCGAGCAGCTGGCGCCCTGGCTGAAGCGCGAGCTCGGAATCGAGTGCGCCGAGGTGGCGGGCAGCTCCAACCGGACCTACTCGCTGAAGCTTCCCAGGACCACCTTCGAGAACATCCTCGCGAGGTTCTCTCCCGTCTCAAAGGAGCTGCCGGAGAGCCAGCGGGAGCTCGGCGAGATCGACGTCGTCTTCGCGACGGACTGCATCTCCGAGGGCCAGAACCTGCAGGACTGCGACTGCCTGGTGAACTACGACATCCACTGGAACCCCGTGCGTATCATCCAGCGCTTCGGCCGCATCGACCGCCTGGGATCGAAGAACTCCCAGATCCAGCTGGTCAACTTCTGGCCGGACATCGCGCTCGACGAGTACATCCAGCTCGAGGGCCGCGTGAAGGGGCGCATGGCGCTGCTCGACGCGTCGGCAACCGGCGAGGAGAACGTGCTGGAGGCCAAGGGCAATGGAGAGATGAACGACCTCAAGTACCGTCGCCGGCAGCTCCAGCAGCTCAAGAGCGAGGTGCTCGACCTCGAGGACATCTCGGGCGGCATCTCGATCACGGATTTCGCCTTCGACGACTTCCGCGTGGAGCTCCAGCGCTACGCCAAGGAGCATCCCGGCGCGTTGGAGAACTCGCCGGCGGGACTGCACGCCGTGGCCCCCATCCCCGACGAGCTTCGCAGCGACGTGAAGCCAGGCGTGGTCTTCTGCCTCAAGCAGAACGACGAGGGCAACGATCCCAGGGACACGAACCCTGTCTTCCCGTACTACGTGGTGTACGTGTCGGCCGACGGCGAGGTCATGACGAAGCACACCCAGCCCAAGCCGGCGCTCGACATCATGCGCGCCGTCTGCTCTGGGCATCCCGAGCCCATCGCTAAGCTGTGCCGCGAGTTCAACCGCGAGACCCGCGACGGGACGAGGATGGACGCCTACACCGACCTGCTTGACGATGTCGTTGCGGCCATCACCGGAACGCAGCAGGACAAAGGCATCGAGAGCCTGTTCAGCCTGGGAGAGGTCGGCAGCGGCACCGTCATGGGCTTCAACGACTACTCGTTGGTATGTTTCGCGGTGCTGCGATGAGCGGCATCGACTGGAACGGAATCCTGCGCCTGCCCGAAGCGGCGCTCGCGGGATGCCGCCGCATTCCCAAGACGGTGCTCGTCAAGCAGGCCATGCTCACCAAGACCGAGCAGAAGAGGCTCGACAAGGTCGCGCGCCTCGAGCACTTCGCCACGGTCCAGAAGTCCACGACGCGCATCCCGCCGTACGAGGACGACGAGCGCAACGTGCAGAGCGTCGTCTTCCTCCGTTGCGAGATGACAGCCGGGACCATGGCGGTGGCCGAGGTGGCGGAGCTCGTGCACAAGTGCTTCCCGAACCCGACGGTGCTCCTGGTCGAGGCGGGCGGCTGCGCGTGCATATCGGTCGCCCTCACGCGGAGGAGCCAGGCCGAGCAGGGCGCGACGGTCGTCGACCGAGTCGAGTCGACGGGCGCGTTCGATCCTGGCCGTTCAGAATACGCGGACTTCCTAGGCGCGCTGGCATTCGGGCGGCTCTCGCAGGGCGACCTCTGGGAGTACCTGGTCGACCTGTCGCGCACCGTAGCGCTGTCCCGCGCGATTGGCGGCCTGGGGTTCTACCCCGTATGCCCCGCTCGAGACCGGGAAAAGCTGATCGCCCTCACGTCGCGCTACGATGAGATGGGAGCCTCCGTCAAGCGGCTGAAGGAGCAGCGGCGGTCGAAGGACATAACGCTCAACGAGTCCGCGAAGCTGAGGATGGAAATGAAGGAAGAGGAGCGACGCCTGAGGGCGGTCGCCGATGAGATAAAGGAGATCTGCAATGGCCGTTCTAGATGAGTATATTTTGCGAGCGGCGCGCCTTTTGAGTGATGCTGCAGATGAGGATGTTGATGCGCTCTGCCGTGAAATCATGCAGGTCTTCGACCTCGACTACACTAACCCCGAGGCTTTAAAATATATCAATTCCTCAAGCTCATTTCGCTACTCGAAAAGCGACCTAGGGATGATTCTCCAGAAGCTGCGCCTAAAGCGGGAAGACTCAGACGACAAAGCGTTCGGTGCCGCATTCTGCGCAACTATAACGCAGCATATCAGGAGACTGGAGCAAGCTCTTGAAGAGGGCGTGAAAGACGACGAGCTCAAAGCCGTATACGACTCAATCGACTACGTCTACGCAAACGCGAGGGGCTACGACTCCTACACGGACGGACTAGCCTCCTATTCCTATGGGTCTTCCAATCGCAATGATTTCAACGATGAACAGACGCAACTACGTATCGACAAACTGAAGCATTTCCGTGATGAGGAGCTCCGTAAGCTGAAAATCGCCGAAGCGCAGGGCGCTAGCGTCAGCCTCACGGCATCCGCCACGAGCAACGTACAGGTCACGTTAGAGGCAACCTTTGAACAGATTGACAAATTGCCAGAGACAACGCTTTCCGATGACGAGAAGACGCTGCTCAAAGGGATGATGGGCGATCTCAACACAAAAGATAAAAGCAAACGGGGCAGCAAGCTTGACAAACTCCTGAGCTGGCTTGCCGGCAAGGGCACCGACGTTTTTATTGCCGCCATGCCCTACATAGTTCAACTAATCAAATCTCAACTTTCCTAGGAGGAGACCTCATGGGCGAGATAGAAAAGATGACTCTTGAATCGGAGAGTCTTATTGACGACCGCCTGAATAAGCTCAAGGAGCTGATGCCCGAAGTGTTCTCCGAGAGCGGAATCGACTTCGACAAACTGCGGCTGGAGCTTGGCGACGAGGTAGACGAGGGCCTGGAGCGCTATGCGTTCACGTGGCCCGGCAAGGCCGATGCCATCCGCCAGTCGCAGATGTCCAGCACTGCTACTTTGCGTCCCCGTATCGAGAAAAGCCGCAGCCGCGATGGAGAGGATGGGTCCTTCGACTCGGACAACATTTATATCGAAGGCGACAATCTCGAGGTGCTGAAGCTCCTACAGCGCGGCTACCACGGCAAGGTCAAGATGATCTACATCGACCCACCCTACAACACGGGTCACGACTTTGTCTACAAGGACAATTTCGGCAACTCTGTCGATAACTATAAGGAGCAGGCGGGACTCGCCGGCCAGTCCAACGCCGACACAAGTGGCCGCTACCATAGCGACTGGTGCTCGATGATGTACCCTAGGTTGAGACTGGCTCGAGAGCTCCTAACCGACGATGGCGTCATTTTCATTTCGATTGACGATAACGAAGACCGCAATTTGCGCATCCTCTGTGACGAGGTGTTCGGAGAGGCAAATTTCGTTTCTCAGCTAATCTGGGAACGAGCTTACTCGCCCAAGAATGACGCCAAATACGTTTCAAATAGCCATGATTATGTTCTCGTATACGCCAAATCCATTGAGCGCTTTGTGATTGGACGCCTGCCGAGAACAGACGAGGCAAACGCCCGCTACAAGAATCCAGACAACGATCCTCGAGGCGTTTGGAAGCCAAGCGACCTCAGTGTAAAGACTTACAGCCCAGATTCCGACTATCCAATCACAACGCCCTCGGGGCGTGTTGTAGAGCCTCCAGCAGGACGCTGCTGGAGGCTCTCGCGAAACGCGTTTCGCGAGAGACTCCAGGATAACCGCATTTGGTTTGGCCCAAACGGCGACAGCGTCCCTTGCATCAAGCGTTTCCTAACAGAGCTCAAATATGATGGAATGGCTCCAACTTCAATCATGTTTTACAAAGAAGTGGGTCACAGCCAGGAAGGCGCCAAGGAGCTCGTATCTCTATTTGACGGAAAGGGCTATTTCGATGGACCGAAACCGACGAAACTACTTCAGCGCCTGATAACCCTTGCGAATCTGCTAATGTGCGATAAAGAAGTAATAGAAGTGTAAAAAATTTTGCCGTTCCTATCCGGCACTTAGGGCTGTGTCGGATAGGTCAGGCGTTAGGCTTCCGGCAAGTCTATCTTGCCGACAAAGCTGTAATAAATCTCAATGTCCTGCCTGCGGGTGCCGTTCTCGTCATAGCTGCACTCATGCACGACGATTTTCTCAATCATTTCCCGCAAGAGGGTGGGGGTCAATTCTTCAAAAGCAAGGTGCGCTTTCTCACAATCCCCATGAATTTCTCGGCGTTGACGGTGGCGGCCTGCGACTTGGAAAGTTCCTCCTGCAAAGCGGCAGCCCGGTCTTTCAGTTCCCGCTGCTCCTGCTCATAGTCCGCCGACAGCTCCATGAAACGCTCGTCGCTGATTTTGCCGCTTACATTGTCCTCATACAGCCGCTTGATAATGCGGTTCACTTCGGCAATGCGTGTCTGGGCCTGTTCAAGCTGCTTCGTGGCTGCGGCGGTCTTTCTCTTGCCGCCGATTTCGTTCTGCTGGATGAGCAGCTTTACAAAGCGGCTCTCATGCCTGGCGGCGTATTCCGTCACTTGCCGGAGATTGGAAAGCACGCCCGCCGTCAAAAGGTCGGTGCGGATAAAGTGTGCCGTACAGTCACGGGTACGCTTCTTGTAGCTGCCGCAGATATAACAGTCCTGCTTGCGGTTCTATTCGTCTGTTCCTGGTTCAAAATAGTTTCTCCTCTCTGATACTGATTTTATCAATGATATTTCGCAATAGCCAGCAATGAACGCTTGCATTGCGCAAGACGTTACATTATCTTCTGAAGCATATAGCGCACCTTGTCCAGGCGGCTGTTTGGACGGCGGGGCTGGATGACTGGCTTGCCGACAGCGGCCTGATACCCTTTCAGTTCTGTAAGGCATACGCTCTGCCCGTTGGTGTAAAAGGCCAGATCAGTACGGTATGCCTGTATACAGCGGGCGGGAATCTCGCCAGTAAAGACAACTTCATCCTTTTTTACCTGGACCGTTTCGATGGTGGCACAGTATTTCGGTGCATCATGATAAGCCCTGGAAAGATATTCCCGGGGCGCATAGAGGGTGAAGGAGAGATAAGGTTCCAGCAGTTGCGTCCCTGATTCCTTCAATGCCTGTTCCAATACAATCGGGGCCAATGAGCGGAAGTCCGCCGGCGTGCTGACCGGACTGTAATAAAGCCCGTATTCAAAGCAAATCTTACAGTCCGTTACGTTCCAGCCGAACAAGCCCTGCTCCAGCCCGTAACGGATACCATCCCTGACAGCGTTTTGAAAACTCTGGTTCAAGTATCCCAGCGAAACCCGGCTCTCGTATTGTACACCGGAGCCAAGCGGGAGTGGTGTAACAGACAGTCCGATGGATGCCCAAAACGGGTTGGGCGGCACCTCGATATGGATGGTGTGGCTGGCTGCTTTGAGCGGCCGCTCCATATAAATGACGGTGGGTTCCTTTACCACTGTTTCAAGCTTGTATTTTTCCGACAGCAAAGCGGAAACAACCTCCAACTGCACCCGGCCCAAAAAAGAAAGAATGATCTCATGGGTGATGGAATCCACCTCGCAGCGCAAAAGCGGGTCAGTATCCGCAAGTTGCGTAAGAGCGTCCAGCAGCCGTTCTCTTTGCGCTGCCGTTTTCGGCGCAATCGACGTCCGCAGCATGGGGAGGGGGTCCTCACGCCACCTTTTACGAGGGAGCCGGGTTGGGTCCCCTAATACATCGTTTAACCTCACGCTGTCGCTGGGAAGGATAACAATTTCACCCGGATAAGCGGTGTCTGTCCGAACAATTTCCCCTTTGGATGGAATACGCATCTCTGTGATTTTCAGCTTTTCTCTCCCGGCCAGGGCCACCGTATCCCGCAGGCGCAGCGTTCCGCTGTATAGCCGTAGATAGACACGCCGCTGGCCGCAATCTGTATACTCCACCTTGAAAACGCTGCCGCATAGGGCGGCGCTCCCCTGTTCCCCAATCGGTTGGAACAGCCCTGTCACCGCATCCATCAACGGTTGAATGCCAAGGCCCTTTTTGGCGCTGCCATAATAGACCGGGAACAGGGAGGCGTCTTGAACCCGCCGCTGTTCCTCCCGCACAAGTTTTTCCCGGCTGATTGGTTCTCCTGCGATATACTTTTCCAATAATTTATCGTTATTTTCGATGACCGCATCCCATGCTTCTATGTCGGTATTTTCCTCCAGGACTATTTCCGGGGACAGCGACACCGTCTGCTCGATGATAATATCGGCGGAGAGCTTATCCCGAACAGACTGAACCACGCTCTGCAAATCAACGCCAGCCTGGTCGATCTTGTTGATAAAGATAACGGTGGGAATGTTCATTTTCCGCAGGGCATGGAACAGAATACGGGTCTGGGCCTGCACGCCATCTTTAGCGGAGATCACCAAGATGGCCCCATCTAAAACAGCCAAAGAGCGGTACACCTCCGCCAAAAAATCCATGTGGCCGGGCGTATCCACAATGTTGACTTTACATCTGTGCCACTGGAAGGAAGTGACTGCCGCTTGAATGGTAATCCCACGCTGCCGCTCCAAAAACATGGTGTCCGTCCTCGTTGTCCCTTTTTCGACGCTCCCCGGTTCTGAAATGGCTCCGCTGGCATATAGCAGGCTCTCCGTCAAGGTCGTCTTTCCAGCGTCTACATGGGCAAGAATTCCAATATTGATTATTTTCATGTGATTGTCCTCCCTTTACTGCCCCGAAGGGCATAAAAATCCCCAGCAGTAAAATACTTTTACCACTGGGGATGATAATTTGCGGACATACACATATGCAGCATACACCTGTTTGTGAGTGCTGTTTTTGGGGATATGTCAAAATTGATAAGGCAAAAGTATTCTTAAATTGGGTACAAAAAACTAAGCCCCTACAAAAGGAACTATCATAATCCTTTGTTCCCACTATTTGATTATAGTTTTATTTAAGAATACCTTGCCGCATATTTTTTACTCCTTTTCTGGACTTGAATTATTATATCACATCAGTTTTAGGAAAACAAGTATCTAAAAGAAATTTTTCTTCCCCTTATATGTAACAATCATACCGGCTTCCTAACGTTCAGAATGGTTTCTACTGTCTGCTGCGGTGTTTGGTTGGAATTGTCCAGCCAAAAGCCGATCCGTGGTGTTGTCTGCATTTTACTAAATACAAATTCAATGTATACAGAAAGAAATATATAAGGAGTGGGAGGGATTCCGCCGTAGTCGGCATTGTAGGAAAATCCAAAAGTTTAGATTTTCTCAAAATGCTTATCTTTTGGTCTTTGGTTCGGAATAGTGTAGTGCTGGCGGTCTATCTATTGTTTTCGGTTGCTTGCTTCTTTACCGTACATGAGCATTTAAGCACGGGTGATATTGTGCTTGATTTTTTCTCAGGCTCAGCATCGACCGCCCATGCCATGTTCCTGCAGGAGCTCGGAAAAGATGATCGCTATCAGTTTATCCTTGTCCAGCTTCCAGAGCCTTGTGACCCGAAACGCGACGCCTACAAGGACGGGTATGAGACTCTCTGCGACATAGGCGAAGGACGCATTCGCCGCGCAGGCGACAAAATCAAAACCGAGCTCGAGGAATCCAACCGTCAACTCAAGCTTGGCGAGGGACCCAAGCAGCTTCCCGACATCGGCTTCCGTGTGTTCGAGCTCGATGAGTCCGGCATTGAGAAGCCCGAGCCCGGTCAGCTCCTCTTCGACGTGGTCAAGCCCGATCGCTCCGATATGGATATCGTCTTCGAGATGATGCTCAAATGGGGCCTCGAGCTCACGCTGCCCGTCGAGAAGTCTGAAGCCGCGGGCTATCCCATCTGGTCCGTCGCTTGCGACGAGCTCGTCTGCTGCATGTCCCGAGGCCTCACCATTGAGGCGCTCGAGGCCATCGCCGACATGGAGCCCAGGCGCGTTCTCATCCTCGATTCCGTCCTCGACGACACCCTCAAGCTCAACGCCGTGCAGATCTTCAAGCACGCCGGCGAGCGCATGGGCTGTGAGATCGAATTGAGGACGGTCTAGCATGGCGGCGCTCGAGTTCAAGTTCTCATCCGACCAGCAGCACCAGCTGGAGGCCATCGAAGCAACCTGCGACCTGTTCCGCGGACAACAATTTATTGGCAGCGTATTCTCCGCCGATTCCGGCCGCAAAGGCCAGACGGCAATCGGCGAGCTCATGGTCGGCCACGGCAACGAGCTTCGCGTGGCGCCGGGCCAGCTCCTCGACAACCTGCACGCCGTGCAGGAGGAGGGCTGCCTCCCGGCAACCGACGTCCTCACCGATGGGCGCCTGCGAGACTTCACCGTCGAGATGGAGACCGGCACCGGCAAGACCTACGTCTACATCCGCTCCATCTACGAGCTAAACCGCCGCTACGGCATCACCAAGTTCGTTATCGTCGTGCCGAGCGTGGCCATCCGCGAGGGCGTCCTCAAGAGCCTCCAGACCACCCGCAGGCACTTCGAGACGCTCTACGACCGCACGCCGCTCGACTACTTCGTGTACGACTCGAAGGACATGGGGCCGGTGGGTAACTTCGCCACGTCGAGCTCCATCCAGGTCATGGTCATCAACATCGACGCGTTCAACAAGGGCCTCGAGAAGGATGGCACCGCGAAGGAGGGCAACCTCTTCCACCGTCCCAGCGAGAAGCTCACCGGCGGCTTCAGCCCTCGCGAGCTCGTGAGCGCCTGCAAGCCCGTCGTCATCATCGACGAGCCCCAGAGCGTCGACAACACCAAGCAGGCCAAGGCCGCCATCAAGAGCCTGAACCCGCTGTTCGTGCTGCGCTACTCGGCCACGCACAAGCAGGCCTACAACATGATCTACCGCCTCACGCCGGTCGACGCCTTCGAGCGCCACCTGGTGAAGGGCATCTGCGTGGACTCGATCAAGGCCGAGGCGAACCTCAACGGCGCGTACGTGAGGCTCGAGTCCGTCAAGTCCGACCCGTTCTCCGCCAAGGTGTCCATCGACGTGCGCCAGGCCGACGGCACGCAGAAGCGCAAGGCCGTCACGGTGAAGACCGGCAACGACCTCTACCAGAAGAGCGGCGAGAACAGCGACTACGAGAGCGGCTGGGTGGTCAACAACATCGGCGCCGCAGTGGGCGACGAGTTCATAGAGTTCCAGAACGGCGAGGTGCTCGAGCTCGGCGAGGCGCTGGGCGACGTCAACGAGGAGGTCGTCAAGCGCGCGCAGATCCGCCGCACCATCGAGGACCACCTGGCCCGCCAGTTCGAGCTGTGGCCGCGCGGCGTGAAGGTGCTCTCGCTCTTCTTCATCGACCGCGTCGACCGATACCGCGTCTACGAGCCCGAAGTCCACGGCGGCCTGTACGCCCTGATGTTTGAGGAGGAGTACGCAGGTGCCCTGAACTCGAAGGCGCCTCGTCGCATCGCAAAGGCGGCGGGGATCGGCAAGGGCACGTGGCTCGAGTGCTACGAAGCCGTCGGCGCCCCGCTGGTGCGCGACCCCCACGCCGTGCACCAGGGATACTTCGCCAAGGACAAGAAGGGCAAGTTCAAGGACTCCAAGGGAGCCGCCGGCACCGCCGACGACGCCGGGGCCTTCGAGCTCATCATGCAGAAGAAGGAGACGCTCATCTCCTTCCCGGACGGCAAGGACGCGGACAAGGACGTCTCTTTCGTCTTCAGCCACTCCGCGCTCAAGGAGGGCTGGGACAACCCCAACGTGTTCCAGATCTGCACGCTCGTCGAGACAAAGGACAACCTGACCAAGCGCCAGAAGATCGGCCGCGGTCTGCGCCTGTGCGTGAACCAGGATGGCGAGCGCCTGTACGACCCAGAGGCGAACGTGCTCACCGTCATCGCGAACGAGAGCTACGACGACTTCGCCAACGGCCTGCAGAAGGAGCTTGAGGCTGAGGACTTCAAGTTCGGCGTCATCACTCCGGAGAGCTTCACGAAGGTCACGGTCAAGGGCGATGATGGCGTCGAGGAGCGCCTGGGCTACGAGAAGTCCAAGCAGGTCTACGACCACCTCGTCGCGACCGGCATGGTCGACGACAAGGGCGCGGTGACGCCCGAGCTGAAGGCGGCCGCCGAGGAGGGCAAGGTCGAGCTCCCCGCCGAGCTCGAGCCTGCCAAGGAGCAGGTCGAGGCGATCATCATCCACAAGTCCCAGAGGGTCCAGATCCGTGACAAGGCCAAGGAGGTCTCGGTCGAGCTGCAGAAGGACGTCACGCTCGACCCTGCGTTCCAGGCCCTGTGGGACCGCATCCGCCAGCGCACGCGCTTCCAGGTCGAGGTCGACTCCGGCAAGCTCATCGAACATGCCATCGAAGCTGTCGACGGCATGCTCGCCGTGCGCCCGCCCCAGGTGACGAGCGAGCGTGCCTCGCTGGGCATCGACGACGCGGGCGTGAGCGCCGAGGGCACGGGCACCTCCGTGGTGTCCGTTTCGGGAAAGGTGAAATACGACCTTCCCGACCCGATCGCAGAGCTGCAGGACGCCGTCGGGCTCACCCGCGGCACCATCAAGGCGATCCTCGAGGGCTGCAGCCGCCTCGACGAGTTCGAGATCGACCCCGCGACCTTCCTCGCGCAGGTCGGCGACAAGATCAACCGCGTGAAGAACGACCTCATCGCCCAGGGCATCAAGTACGTGCGCCTTCCCGAGGACGAGTGGTACACCATGCGCGACCTCGAGCTTGACGACTACACGGCCTACCTTGGGCAGAACGCGTGGAAGCCGGACATGACGAGCAAGAGCCTGTACAACTACGTGGTCTACGACTCGGCGGGGGTCGAGCGCTCCTTTGCCGAGGCTCTAGACAAGCAGGAGGAGGTTCTCGTGTTCGCGAAATTGCCCTCGGCGTTCAAGATCGACACGCCGCTCGGCAGTTACAACCCCGACTGGGCGTACGTCGAGGAGGCCGACGGCGAGCGCCGCGTGTACTTCGTGACCGAGACCAAGGGCGGCAAGAACGGCGAGCCCGCCCTGCGCGACGCGGAGAAGATCAAGATCGGCTGCGCCAAGAAGCACTTCGAGGCGCTGGACCTCGGAAACGACTTCCATTACAACGTGCGCACGACCTACCAATACGAGGCGGTGAAGGCTTAGGATGTCGAAGCTGCCCGGAAAGATGACGCGAAAGCAGCACTGGGTGCCGCGGTTCTACCTGCGCCATTTCGCGGATTCCTCCGGGCAGCTTCATGCCTACAGCAGACAGAAGGGCTCCTTCTTCCGCACGAATTGCGAGAACCTTTGCAGCATGCGCGATCTTTATGAGGTCGAGCATGCCGATGCGACAGGCGATGCGACAGACAGATTCTATGCGCAGAACCTCATCGAGGTTAAGCTATCTGAGCTCGAGAGCCGCATCGCGCCGCTTTACGATCGCTTTTTGGAACGCCAGAAAGAAGACCAGTGCGAAGACGAAGGGTATTCTGATGGGAAAGCCGCCGTTTGCGAGCTGGCAGCAAATATCATCGTCCGGCACCCTATCAGTATGCGCGTCGACAAGAAATGGTCACGCGAGACTGCCGAAGAGCTGCTCAGAAACGTTCATCTGACACCCTATGAGCTCGGCTTGCTCGATTGGTCGGATTGGCGCGGGGATTCCCAAGCGGTGGTCGAGCTTGCCGCCGCCGCAACCATGCTCTTCTCCAACGATGATATTGTGCCAGTTAACCGTATTCGAAAGGCTTTTTTTGAGAAGAGCTTCTCCATCCTTAGGGCACCCGTCGGCTCAGGGTTCGTTACGACGTCGATGCCTATGTTCATCATCGGGCCCGAGGACGACTCGTACGATTTTCATCTCGCGTATATGCCGTTGAGCAGTGAGTATGCTGCGGTCTTTTCAGATGACCCTCTATTTCCGCCGTTTGCGAGACTCGGTTTTTCGGGCGTCGAGTTCATGAACCGACTTCTTCTGCTTAACTGCGAGCATTGGGATGTCGCCATATCGAGGGGAAGCGGCCCGCTCGAGCACGCGGTACGCGATTGAAGTCAAGCGAACAGTGCCGAATTCATGCACGAGATGTTCACGCGCGACGGCAGGGAGCTATCCCTCGACACAGTGATCTACGACCGCTCGAAGAAGAAGGGGCAGACGATGATCGATACCATCGACCGTGGCTGCCTCGAGGGCGGCTGCCTTGA
This sequence comes from Eggerthella sp. AM16-19, assembly GCF_003474385.1. Lineage (NCBI taxonomy): Bacteria > Bacillati > Actinomycetota > Coriobacteriia > Eggerthellales > Eggerthellaceae > Eggerthella > Eggerthella sp. AM16-19. Next base: position 70,068 of record NZ_QUCY01000012.1, on the reverse strand, counting down.
TGACGAGGACCTGCGCATCATCTTCGAGCACCTTCTGGGGAGAAGACGGCAAGGACCGGGAACATTAAAGGGTCAAGCAGCGTATTGATAAAATTGACCCCGCCAGCAATAACCGCAAAGGATAGATAGGGCTTTAAGGATGGATGCAGGAAAAGCAACGATAAGCGGCGTGTTCAACGGATCGCGCCTGCTCGAAATACCTTTTTACCAAAGGGCGTACGTCTGGGGAGAAGAGCAATGGGAGCGTTTCCTCGGCGACATGGAGTTCGTCACGGCCTCGAAGCGGCCCTATTTCCTGGGCTCCATCATCCTGAAGCAGGCCTCCTCCGGCAACGCCTGGTCCGAGGTCTCCGAGGTTCGCACCGTCATCGACGGCCAGCAGCGACTCACGACCATGGTCATCTTCTTCAAGGCACTCTGTGCAAAAAACGGCACCAACAATTTGTTTGAGCGAGATTTCGTCCTGGAGACCGGCGATGTCGCCTTGCGGCACGGCAAGTACGACCGGCAGGATTTCGAAAAGGTCGTCAGCGCCACGGGCTGCGAACCCCTCGAGGGCTCCTCGGCCATCGTCCTTGCCTACAACTACTTCCTCAAGAATATCGACCCGGAGAAGGTCGACAGGAACACGATCAAGTCGAACGTCCAGTTCGTCTGCATCGATCTTACCGAGGGCGAGGACGAGCAGCAGATATTCGACACCATCAACTCGCTCGGGGTGCGCCTGACGACGGCGGAGCTCCTTAAGAACTACTTCTTCAACCGCGAGAACGAGCAGGCGTTCAAGGAGTGCTGGGAAGACGTCTTCGAGCCCACGGCTGAGAAGAGGGAGTATTGGGAGCAGGAGATCGTTACCGGGCGCATCAAGCGCACGCTCGTCGACCTCTTCTTCGACGCGTTCCTCCAGATTCTGGTCCAGGACAAGAGGCGTGGCGTCACGACCGAGGACAAGCTCTTCTATTCGCGTACTTCGAACCTCTTCCAGTCCTACAAGGATTTCATCGGCAGGTACTGCAACGGCGACAAGGTCGAGATTCTCGACAACATGAAGGCGTATGCCGAGGCGTTCGAGTCCACGTTCGACCCTGGCTACTGCGACGCGGACATCCCCTCCGCTTCCGGCGTCGAGCGCCTGAACGTGCTGATATTCGGCCTCAAGAACTCGACGCTCATCCCGTACGTGCTCTACGTTCGAAAGAACGCGGAGTCTTCGAGCGAGGAATCTAAGATCTACGCCCTGCTTGAGAGCTACATCGTCCGCCGAATGCTGGTTCAGGCGACCACGAAGAACTACAACAGGCTGTTCACCTCGCTGATCTTGAACGAGGTGAAGGACGCGGAGGCGCTGAGGAAGGCTCTCGAAGCCAATGACGAGGCGACGACGTACATGCCCGGCGACGCCGAGGTTCGAGCGGCATTCGAGGAATCGTGTCTGTACAACCTCCAGTCCAAGGGCGTCCTCTATCTGCTGGAAAGCGCCATTCGTCCGGGCATGAGCAGCACGGCCCTGCTCGGGTTCAACCAGTACACCCTCGAGCACATGATGCCCAAGAAGTGGCGCAACAAATGGGGAGCCCTCGACGATGAGGCTGCCACGCGAAGGGACCGGAAGCTCCTCACGCTCGGCAACCTCGCCATCATCACGCATTCGCTCAACGCCTCCATCCGCGATGCCGATTGGCCCACCAAGAAGCAGGGAAAGGGATACAAGGACGGCCTTGCCCTCTGCGCCGCCGGCCTTGCGACCATGGCCGGCGCCCTAGAGAAGGAGTCTTGGAACGAGGGCGATATCGCCGATCGCGCCGAATGGCTTGCGGACAAGGCGTTGGAGGTCTGGCGCTAGGCCCTACCTGCGTCCCATCTCGAAGATGCTTGCGGTGTCGGAACCCGCATCGATGACGGATGGAACCGGCTCTTCCAAAAACGTAGTTCGTGGCGATGTCTCTTCCGTCGGCGCGTCAAGAGGCTCGCCGAGCGCTAGGAAGAACCTCATCACGTGCTCAATTCTCTGTTGCAGGGACTCGCTCAGCTCGCCGTAGGAGGCCGCCAGCCGCACCTCCTTGGCCAATTCCGCCATCGAGTCCCTCAGTGCCTTCTGCACGCTCACGGAGGGCCTCACCTCGACCTGGGTATCGGTGAGCTTGGCGATGATGTAGTCCTGCCTGTTCATGCCGCTCCAGGCTGCCATCTCGCATATGAGCTTGCGCTCCTCGGGCGTGCAGCGGAACGCCATCGTCTTGCTGCGCTTGCGGGCGCTGTTCTCGCACGGCATCCTTCTTACCCCCTCGCCCCGTCGAGCGCGGCGGCCATCTCGTCCTGCTTCGTGGGGAACAGGTGCGCGTAGCGGTAGGTGATGTCCACCGCCTCGTGGCCCATGCGCTCGGCGATGGCCAGCGCGGAGAAGCCCATCTCTATCAGCAGGCTCACATGGCTGTGGCGTATGTCGTGTATGCGGATGCGCTTCACGCCCGACGCCTTGCACCCGCGCTCCATCTCGTGGGCCAGGAAGTGCTTGGTCACGGCGAACAGGCGCTCGTCGGGGGCGACGTCGTCGCGCATCTCGATGAAGTCCGCCATCTCGTCGCGCAGGAAGGCGGGCATGACGATCGTGCGCACGGACTTGGGCGTCTTGGGGTCGGTCACGGTGTCAACGCCGTTGAGGCTCTGGTACGACTTGTTGATGCGCAGCCGCGAGCTCTCCAGCATGAAGTCGGACGGCGTGAGCGCCAGGAGCTCGCCGCAGCGTATGCCCGTCCAGTAAAGCAGCTCGAAGGCGTGGAATGAGAGAGGCTTGTCCATGACGGCCTCGCTGAACCTCAGGTACTCGTCCTTGGTCCAGAACTGCATCTCGCCGCCCTTCTTCGAGCCTATCTTGTCGACCCTGCGCACCGGGTTGTCGCTGAGGCCGTAGTAGCGCTCGGCGTGGTTGAAGATGGCGTTGAGCTGGTTGTTCACTGTGCGCAGGTACGTCGGTGCCCAGGGCTTCCCGTCGGCGTCCCGGTGCTCGGTGAGCTCGTTTTGCCACCTGATGACGTCGATCGGCCTCACGTCGCACATGCGCATGTCCCCGAAGAACGGCACGAGCTTGTCGTTGATGATGTACTCCTTGGTGATCCACGTGTGCTCGCGTATGCGCGGCTTCACCTCGGAGGCGTACACCTCGACGAACTCGGAGAACGTCATGTCCATGGCCCCGCCGTTAAGGCTCTTGAACTGGCTCTCCCACACTGCGGCCTCCACCTCGGAGGAGAAGCCGCGCTTCGTCTTGTGGCGCTTCGAGCCGCGGGCGTCGCGGTAGTAGCACTGCACGTAGAACGTGCCGTTGCCGTCGTCCTTGTACACGGGCATGTCAGTCCACCTCCGGGAAGTACAGGGCGTCGAAGACGTCGCTTCGAACGCGCCCGCGGATGACCACGCGCCCGCGCGCCTCCTGCTCGGCGTTTATCTTCCTGATCACCTCGTAGGCGCTGCCTTTCTTGATCCTCAGCAGCTCCGCGACCTCGTCGGCGTCCAGCATGTGCGGCCTCGGCGTCTTCGCCACCTTCTCGTCCATGGCTCCTCCAATCAATGGCGTACGGATACGTACGGTTCACAGATTCAGAGTAAACGTACATATCTGTACTGTCAATAGAATTGCGTACATTTGCGTACGCTGATAAGATGTGCTGGTACGTAATTCCAGGAGGAGGGCTCATGTCCGTAGGCGAGAACATAAGGCGGTACCGCAAGTCGCGCGGCATGACGCAGGCGCAGCTCGCCGAGGCGGTCGGCCTGACCGAGGGGGCCGTGCGCCACTACGAGAGCGGCATCCGCGCCGTGAAGCCCGAGCTGCTCGAGTCCATCTCCGCGGCGCTCGGCGTGTCCGTCAACGCCCTCAAGGATTACGGCGTCGAGACTGCGGGCGACCTCATGTCGCTGCTCGTGCGGCTCGAGGACTCCTTCGGCATCGTGCCCGCAGCCGACGGCACGGGCCTCTCCCTGAACCCCAAGGCGCCGCACGCGCCCAAAGCCGCGATGGCGATCGAACTGTGGGCAGAGAAGCGCGCGCAGCTCGAAAACGGCAAGATCGACGCCGACGAATACGAGGACTGGAAAGCCTCGCTGTAGCGGCTCTCCGCATTTCGCGATCAACGCAACCGAATCAGGACGGTGGACCAGGCGGCGAGCGCCGCTCGGGCCTGCGTAAGCTGAGTTTTTACTCCCCATTGCATGCCAAGGCATTTCCGGCGCACCTGGGGAGTAAATGACGCGGTGGCTTACACGGCGGCACGCGGCAGTACGCCGCGGCATTTCCCCTGGTTACTCCCGTTTTCATTGAGGCGGCGAGATTCTTTACTCCCCATTAACCACCTGGGAAAACGCTGTGAGAAGACCGCCGAAAAGCCTATTGAGTTCGATTTGAGTTTCACAGGCCCCGAAACGGCCCCGTTTGGCTCTCGGAGACAAAAATCGCGCGTCTACTCACTTGGGATGAATCCTTACTCCCGTTCCTCCGAATGCCGCACCGTGCCTTGCCGTCTTGAAACACGGGGGAGTAAATTGCGAAATCGCAGGTGAAAGGGAGTAAAACGACAAAGAAAAAGCCTCCGTCCCAACGCGGGAACGGAGGCTCGGTTATCGTATTTACTCACCAACATCGCTGGCGGCTTTGCCATGACTCTCGTACGAAACGAAACTCAGCGGCACAGTGCGGCACTCAAAAATGCAGGTCAGAACCCTATCAGCCTACTCCCACTCGATCGTCGCGGGGGGCTTGGGGGTGATGTCGTAGCACACGCGGTTGGCGCCCGGCACCTCGGCCACGATGCGGCTCGAGATCTTCGCCAGCAGTTCGTAGGGCAGCTTCGCCCAGTCGGCGGTCATGGCGTCGGAGCTTTCCACGGCGCGCAGGATGATGGGGCGCTGGTAGGTGCGCTCGTCGCCCATGACGCCCACCGATTTGATGTCGGGGAGCACGGCGAAGTACTGCCAGCAGCTGTGCTCGCTGTTACGCTCGCCGGTCTCCTCGAATAGGCGCTGGTTGTACGCGTCAAGCTCCTCGCGCACGATGGCGTCGGCGTTCTTCAGGATCTCAAGCTTCTCGGGTGAAACCGCGCCGATGATGCGGATGGCAAGACCCGGGCCGGGGAAGGGCTGGCGATGCACGATATGGTCGGGCAGTCCCAGCGCCGTGCCGAGCGCGCGGACCTCGTCCTTGAAGAAGTGGTCGAGCGGCTCGATCAGGTCGAAATGCACGCCCTCGGGGAACGGGATGAGGTTGTGGTGGCTCTTGATGGTTGCCGCCTTGCCGCCCGTCTTGCGCGCGCCGGACTCGATGATGTCGGGGTAGATGGTGCCCTGGGCCAGGTACTTCACGCCGTCGAGCTGCTGGGCCACGGCGAAGAACTCCTCCCAGAACTGCGTGCCGATGATGCGGCGTTTCTGCTCGGGGTCGGTGACGCCGTCGAGCAGCTTGGCGTAGCGCTCCTCGGCGTGAACGTGGATGAAGTCGACGTCGAACTGCTTGGTGAACACGTCCTCGACCTGCTCGGGCTCGCCCTTGCGCAGCAGGCCGTGGTTGACGAACACGCAAGTCATCTGCTTGCCGACGGCGCGAGCGCCCAGCGCGGCAACCACGGAGGAGTCGACGCCGCCCGAAAGGGCCAGGATGACGCGGTCGGAGCCGACCTTTTCGCGGAAGTCGGCGGTCAGGGTGTCCACCAGGTTGTCCATGGTCCAGTTCGGCTCAAGGCCGCAGATGTCGAACAGGAAGTTCTTGAGCATCTGGTTGCCGAACTCGGTGTGCTTGACCTCGGGGTGGAACTGCGTGGTGTAGATCTTGCGCTCGGGGCACTCCATGGCGGCCACAGGGCACACGTCGGTGGAGGCGACTACGGAAAAGCCGGCGGGAACGTCCTTCACGGCGTCGAAGTGGCTCATCCACACGGTCTGATCGGCGGGCGTGCCCGCGAACAGCTGGCCGCCGGAGACGTGCAGCGTGGCGGGGCCGTATTCGCCCACCTCGGGGTGGTACACGCTGCCGCCCAAGGTGACGGAGGTGACCTGATGGCCGTAGCAGAAGCCCAAGATCGGCACGCCCAGCTCGTAGATGGCGGGGTCGACGCGCGGAGCGTCCTCTGCGTTGACGGAGGCCGGGCCGCCGGACAGGATGATGGCGGCGGGCGCCATCTCATGCACCTCGTCGGCGGTGATGTCGCACGGGACGATCTCCGAGTACACGTGCAAATCGCGCACGCGGCGGGCGATCAGCTGCCCGTACTGCGCGCCGAAGTCGAACACGACGACTTTCTGGTTGGTGGAACTGGACGATGCGGTGCTCACTAGAAGGCTCCTTCTTCGGTTGTATCATGCTGCCCGGCCGCGCTTGCGGCTGCACTTTTGTCTGCGTATTTGTATCAACGATTGTACAGTAAGCTGCGCTAATCCATACCTGTCGGCTGTGCATCTTCAATACAACGCTACGCAAGGCCCATGTTATCGCCTGCGTTTTGCCCTTCCAATATCAAATGCAGGTAAAGAAAACGTGCGCCCGCTCTGGTTTATCGGGCCTTGTGCGGCTCTCGGTGCGCGTGGCGCTTCGCCGCCTTCTACAATTTCGAATCCGTGCGGCATCGCGGGCTTATTCGGCCCGCGTTCGCGCGTGAAGGGCTCACCGAAAGGCGGAACATGATCATCGAAGCGTTGAAATCCCTACTGATCGGCATCGTCGAGGGCGTCACCGAATGGCTGCCCATCTCGTCGACGGGCCATATGATCCTCGTCGATGATTTCGTGCAGCTCCAGGTTTCTCCGGAGTTTCTTGCGCTGTTTTTGGTGGTCATCCAGATCGGCGCCATCCTGGCCGTGCTCACGCTGTACTTCCACAAGCTCAATCCCCTGAGTCCGCGCAAAAACGCCGACGAGAAGCGCGCGACCTGGCGGCTGTGGGGGATGGTGGCGATCGGATGTATCCCGGCGGCTGTCGTGGGCATTTTGCTCGACGACTGGGTGAACGCCCACTTCTACAACAAGGTCACCGTTGCCGCCATGCTTATCTTGTACGGCGTGGTGTTCATCGTCATGGAGCGCCGCAACCGCCGCCGCATGCGCCGTGCCCGTGCCGCGGTGCGCAACCAGGCGCGTGCCCGTGTCGAGCAGCCTCCGGCACCGCGCGGCCGCCATGCCCGCGTGCAGGCTCCGTCTCATCCCGCGCCCGCTCATGCCTGCGCCGCCGACCTTGACGCCGCGGCAGAGCGCGGCATCTTCCGTATCGCCGATGTCGACGACATCGATTGGAAGACGGCCCTGAAGATCGGTTGCTTCCAAGTGCTCGCCATCGTCCCCGGCACCTCCCGTTCGGGCGCCACCATCATCGGCGGCATGCTGTGCGGCTGCAGCAGGACCGCCGCGGCGGAGTTCACGTTCTTCCTGGCCATCCCCATCATGTTCGGCTGGGGCCTGGTGAAATGCATCAAGTTCGCCGCCGCAGGCCTTGCCATGACGACCACCGAGGCAGTGGTGCTCGCAGTAGGCGTGGTTTCGGCGTTCGCCATGTCCGTGGTGTCCATCAAGTTCCTGATGGGGTACATTAAGAAGAACGACTTCACGGCGTTCGGCTGGTACCGCATCGCGGTGGGCGCGCTGGTGCTCGGCGTCTTCGCGCTGCAAACCGCGGGCATCCTGGCGTAACGGTCCGCGCCCGGCGCTTTCCCGCCCTGCTCCGTGAGCTCGCGCAATGCACGGGGAAAGGGAAGGGAAGCGGTGCTTAGCCAGTTCAGCAGCATCTTCACGCAGATGGTGGCCCTGTTCGCCGCCATAGGCGTCGGCTATATCTGCAAGAAAACGGGCGTCATGGACGCCGATTTCGACAAGAAGCTCTCGGGGCTTGTCCTGAGCGCCACGTTGCCGGCGCTGATCTTGGCGTCGGTGCTCAACGTGGATAGCTTGCCCGATCCCGCGCTTATGGCTCAGATCATCGGGCTTTCAGTGCTCAGCTATGTGCTGTTCATCCCCATCGCCTACCTGGTCACCTACGTGCTGCGCATCCCCGACGGCCGGCGCGGGGTGTACCGCTTCATGCTCATTTTCGGCAACACGGGCTTCATCGGTTACCCCGTGCTGTCGGCCATCTTCGGCCCGCAGACGGTTGTATACGCCGTTGTGTACAACATCGTGTTCAACCTGCTGTCGTTCACCTTCGGCGCCTGGCTCATCGCATCGGACAACGAATACGGCGTCAAGGTGCGCATGAGCTGGCGCGATTTCGTCACGCCCTGCAACATCGCCACGCTCATCACCATGGCGTTGGCGTTTTACGGCGTGCATGCCGTTCCTGTGGTCGGCCCCGCGCTTTCCACCATCGGCAGCTTCACCACGCCCGCCACGCTGCTCATCGTGGGTTCGTCGCTGGCGAACCTTCCCGCCGCCAAGCTTCTGGGAACCCCTCGCCTGTGGATCGCGTGCCTGGTCCGCATGGTGGCCACCCCGCTGCTCATCTTCGCCGTCATGCGCCCTCTTGCCGGCGGAGCATTGCTGGGTGTCGTCGTGGTGCTGGCCGCCATGCCCGTGGCCACCAACGGCACCATGTTCTGCTACCAGTACGGCGGCGACGCCAAGACCATGGCGCAGGGCACCTTCATCACCACTGTCTTGGCGCTGGTCACCATCCCGTTGCTGGCAACGTTCTCGGCTGTTTTGTAGCCGGGGCAGGGCGCTGTTCCCATTTACCTACTTTATTCCTCAGAATTTCCGGAATCGGTCTGTGGTTTTGCTATCATGATGCGCACACGAGGGCCGCTTTCGTCCTGCACGGCGCGCGTCTGGTACTCGACGCGCCGCGCGGCCATGCTCGTTACCGCTCAAGAACAGGAAGGAACGCCGATGTCTGATCAGAACAGCTCGTTCGAGCAGATCCAGGAACATCGTGCAAAGATCGACGAGCTTGACCGCCAGATCGTCGCGCTGCTCAACAAGCGCGCCGGTCATTCGCTGGTCATCCGCGGCCTGAAGCCCGGTGCGCACCTGGGTCTGTACGACCCCAAACGCGAAGAGGAGATCTTCGAGAAGGTGGACAGCTATAACGAGGGCCCGCTCTATAACGATAACCTCCGCGAGATCTACAGTACTATCCTGAAAGTCATGAAGGAGACCCCGTCAGCATGAGCGAGCAGAGAATCGAAGCGAAACTGCCGGATTACGGCACTCGTACCGACGAGATAACCATCTACGCCGGCCCTTGCTCGGTCGAAAGCGAAGAGCAGTTCTTCGAAGTGGCCGAGTGCATCAGCGACCTTGGCCTGACCTGGATCCGCGGCGGCGCGTACAAACCGCGTACCAACCCGCATAGCTTCCAGGGTCTTGGCGAGGAAGCCCTTAAGATCATGAAGGCCGGCGGCGAGAAGTACGGCCTGAAAACCCTTACGGAAGTCATGGACTCCGAGCACTGCGAGCTGGTGCATTCCTATGTGGACGGCTTGCAGGTGGGCGCCCGCAACTTCCAGAACTTCAGCTTGCTGAAAAACATCGGCAAGGTCACGAAGGACTCCCATAAGATGGTGCTGTTCAAGCGCGGCTTCGCGGGCACCATCGCCGAGTGGCTGGCGGCAACGGACTACATCACCATGGAGGGCAACGACAACGTGGTGCTGTGCGAGCGCGGCCTGCGCACGTTCGAGACGGCCACGCGCTTCACGCTCGACATCTCGGCCGTGCCCGTCATCCACAAGCAAAGCCTGCTGCCCATCTGCGTGGACGTGTCCCACCCGGCAGGCGTGCGCGACCTGGTTCCCAGCCTGGCGCGCGCTGCAGTGGCCGTGGGCGCCGACTCCATCATGATCGAGGTGCACCCCAACCCGCCGGTGGCGCTTTCCGACGGCCCGCAGCAGCTGACTCCGGCGCAGTTCCGCGTCCTGGTCGAGGAGCTGCGCGAGATCGCCGCGGTGTTCGGGAAGAAGATCGTCTAGCGGTCGCGAAGCGTTTTGCATAACGTAACGAAGGCGGATCGGGAAACCGGTCCGCCTTTTTTCGTGTTGGATTCGGTTGGCGGCAAAGGCGTTTTGGACCGCGGCCTCTGCAAGGGCGGGGAGTTTGCGTTGCCCGGGCGCGCTTCCGACGGTGCGCACCCGATTGTTCAGCGCTTGCCGTACGATATGGCGCGCTCAGGGCAGGCGCGCATACATCCAAGGCACATGAGGCATTTCTCGTATGGCCAGGTAGGGCGACCGTGCTTCATAACGATGGCGTTGGCGGGGCAGGTGCGCTCGCAGCGCCCGCAGCCCACGCACGCATCGCTCACGGCAAAGTTGCTGCAGGATGCTACGCGGTCGAGCTCCACATGGCGCATAAGACCGTCGACGCTGCTCGCCTTCCTCCACGTTCCCATAGCCGTCTCCCTTGTGCCGCCTGCGTTTTCGCCCTTCACGTTATGGTATCGCAAAATCGCGGTTCCCCTCGAAGCCATCTCCTCGTTCGCCAGCGGAATCGAACGTTATCTGCCTATGCTGTGCACGCGCGCCCGGGCGCATGCCGCCGCCGTGCGAAAGCGGTAGAATCTTCAAGTTGCGCTCATTGCAGCGCGCATGGATCGTAACAAGTCTCCGCCGCCGTTCCCGCTGTTTCAGGTTCACGCCCGAAGCGCCCGTTTCCGGTGGCGAGTTGCTAGCGCGAAGGAACGTCATATGCCCGTCGATATCACCACGCTCAACGGCCCCCAGCGTCAGGCCGTCGAATGCACCGAAGGCCCGCTTTTGGTCTTGGCTGGTGCTGGATCAGGCAAAACGCGCGTGCTCACGTACCGCATTGCGCATATCCTGGAGGACTTGAGCGTGGCGCCATGGGAGATCTTGGCCATCACGTTCACCAACAAGGCGGCCGCTGAGATGCGCGAGCGCTTGCAGGGCCTGGTCGGCCCGCGCAGCCGCGGCATGTGGGTGTCCACCTTCCACAGCATGTGCGTGCGCATGCTGCGCGCCGACGCCGAGCGCCTGGGATTCTCGAAGAGCTTCACCATCTACGACACCGACGACCAGAAGCGCCTGTATAAGGAAATCATGGCCGAGCTGGACATCGACCCGAAGCGTTTCCCGATAAACGCCCTGATGAACCGCATTTCCACGGCAAAAAACGAGCTGAAGGTGCCCGGTAACTTCGCCAAGGAGGCCAACGACCCGGTGGGCAAGGTGGCCGCGCGCGTGTACGAGAAGCTGCAGGAGCGCTTGAAACAGGCCAACGCCTTCGACTTCGACGACCTGCTGCTGTACGCGTACCTGCTGCTGAAGAACCATCCCGACGTGCTCGAGGCTTATCAGCTGCGCTTCCGCTACATCATGGTCGACGAGTACCAGGACACCAACCACGCCCAGTACGAGATCACGCGCCTTCTGGCCGAGCAGCACGGCAACATCATGGTGGTGGGCGACGACGACCAGTCCATTTACAGCTGGCGCGGCGCCGACATCCGCAACATCTTGGAGTTCGAGAAGGATTACCCCCAGTGCACCACGGTGAAGCTGGAGCAGAACTACCGCAGCGTGGGCAACGTGCTTGCGGCGGCCAACGCCGTCATCGCGAACAACCAGCATCGCAAGGTGAAGAAGCTGTTCACCGATCAGGAGGACGGCGAGAAGATTCACGTGTACATGGCCTCCGACGAGCGCGATGAGGGCCGCTGGATCGCCGGCGAGATCGAGAAGCAGCGCCAGAAGGGGCTGTCCTACAACCAGGTGGCGGTGTTTTACCGCACCAACGCCCAGTCGCGCATGCTTGAAGATATGCTGCTGCGCGCCGGCGTTCCGTACCGCATCGTCGGCGGCACGCGATTCTTCGACCGCGCCGAGATTCGCGATGTCATGGCCTACCTCACGTTGGTGGTCAACCCCGCCGACGACATCGCGGCGAAGCGCGTCATCAACACGCCGCGCCGCGGCATCGGCAAGTCCACGGTGGAGCGCATCGAGCAGTTCGCGCGCGAGATGGATATGACGTTCATGGAGGGCGCCGAGATCGCCATAGCCGACCCCGAGCTGCGCGCCGCCACGCGCCGCAGCGTGGGGGAGTTCGTGCAGATCATCAAGGACGCGCAGTCCTACTCGGGTGACCTGCGCAAGTGCATCGAGGCCGTCATCGACAAGTCGGGCCTGATCAGCGCCTTGCAGGCTGAGAACACCGACGAAGCGCGCGGGCGCGTGGAGAACATCCAGGAGTTCCTGTCCGTAGTCGATGAGTTCGTGGACACCCACGATGAGGAGGACGCCGACTACGCAGCTCCCACGGCAGGTGAGCAGGGCGGGGAAGGCGAAGGTGCCGCCGAGCCCGTACGCGTGCTGCGCGGCGATTCGCTGGCCGACTTTTTGGAGTGGGTGCGGCTGCGCACCGACCTCGACACCATGGACGAGGACGGCCAGGCGGTCACCATGATGACGGTGCACGCTTCGAAGGGCCTGGAGTTTGACTGTGTGTTCGTGGCGGGCATGGAGGAGACGCTGTTTCCGCATATGAACAGCGTCGGCGATGCCGCCGGCATCGAGGAGGAGCGCCGCCTGGCTTACGTCGCCATCACGCGCGCCCGCAAAGTGCTGTTCCTCACCTGCGCCTACACGCGCCAGATTTTCGGCCAGACGCAGGCGAACCCCGTCTCGCGCTTCATCCACGAGATCCCCGGCGAGCTTCGCCAGACCATGGGCGTGGGCAGCCAGGGCTTCTCCGGCACCGGCTGGGAGAAGCGCGGCAGCCGCAAGGGCATCTCCGGTAGCGGCGTGGAGGCGGGCGGCGGCCGCGTGTTCGGCCGCTCGAGCGCCAGCGCCCCCGGCGGCAGGTCCGAGCGCGAGCGTCGCGAGGTGCGCACGAACCGCATCGGCGCAGGTCGTTCGGTATCGGGCGCCTACGTGCGCCCCGGGGCGGAGAAGAAGGCGGCAGCCAAGATGACCTTCGCCGCAGGCGACACCGTCGATCACAAGACGTTCGGCCGCGGCAAGGTGACGAAGGTGGACGGCGACACGCTCTACGTCCGCTTCTCCAAGTCCGGCCAAACGAAGAAGCTGCTGAAAGATTACGCGCCCATCGTGAAAATAGGGTAGGGCGAAAGCGACTACAATCGGGTCGTCGCGCTGCGGCCTGCATACGGAAGCGCCCCGCAAACCTCGGTGGTTTGCGGGGCGCTTCGCTTGTTGAACGGGGGCGAATGTGTGCTCGCGTTGCGAGCCTTGATGGTTCGCAACGGCCCCTTGTTCGCGCTGGTTTTGCGCATGGGTGCGGAAAGCCGGCGACGCGGCCTTCTATTTCCCACACATGTGCGATTCGCACCAGGCGCAGGCGTCGGGGGTTGCCGCCAGGCCGCCCAGGGCCGATTCGCGCAGCTCGAAGGGAAGGCTGCGGCCCACCTTGTACATGGCCTCCACCGTTTGGTCGAAGCCCACCAGGTTGCCGATGCCGGCAAGCGAGGTCTGGGCGCTCACCAGCGCCGTTGCCGCGCCCGAGGCGTTGCGCTTCTGGCAGGGCACCTCCACCAGGCCGGCAACCGGGTCGCACACCAGGCCCATCATGTTGGTGAGCGCGTTGCCGGCGGCGTTCAAGCATTGCTCGGGCGTGCCGCCTTCAAGCTCCACGCACGCGGCCGCGGCCATCGCCGCCGCCGAGCCGATCTCGGCCTGGCAGCCGCCTTCAGCGCCGGAGACCGTGGCGTTGCGGGTGATCAGGTAGCCCACGGCGGCGGCGCAGGCAAGCGCGTGCTGGAGCTGCTCGTCGGAATACCCCTTCGCCTTCTGCAGCGCCAGCAGCACGCCGGGGATGACGCCGGCCGATCCGGCGGTGGGGGCCGCCACGATGCGGCCCATGGAAGCATTGGTCTCCAATACGGCCATGGCGTAGGCGGCTGCGCTGGCTATGGGCTCGCCGAGCACGTCGACGGCCGAATCGCGCACCTTCGCCATGCGTTGCGCCTCTCCGCCCAAAAGCCCGCCCATGGATGCGGCCGGTGCATCGAGCGGCAGGAACGCGGCGTCCTTCATGACGCGCAGCGCGTAAGCGAGATACGCGCTCGTGTCGTCGGCATGCCCGCCTGCCTGCTGCACGGCGGCCTCGCGGCGTAGGAACACCTCGGAGATGGCGGCCTTCTGTGCGGCGCAAAGCGCGAGCAGCGGCGCCCCGTTCGTGAAATCGAGCGCCCGCAGACGCTCAAGCGCCGCTGCCTGTTCGGCTTCCCCGATGACAGCCTGCGCTTGGCCGAGCGCGGCGGCGGGGATGACGCGCACGCCGCGGATCAGGGGGTTTTCCAAGATAGTCGCCTGTGCATCGTCGTCGATGCGCTGGTCGGTCTCGAGCACGGTCCATGCCGTGTCGCCGCGCTGCTCGCGGTATAGGCGGGCCGTGGCGATGTTGACGCCGTGCGCCGAAAGGCTGGTGGCGATGTGCGCGAGCACGCCCGGCAGGTCGCGCTGCTGCACCACGATCGAGTGGTTCTCACCGGTGATGCAGACGTCCACCTCGTCGATCTTGCGGATGACCGCCGCGCCGCCGCCCACGCTTTCGCCGCGCACCTCCATGCGCCCGCCTTCAGCGGTGTCGATGACGATATCGATGGTGTTGGGGTGCTCGTAGTCGTCGCAGTCGGGCAGGGGGGTGAACGTGAAGTCGAGCCCCGCCTCGCGGGCGTGTGCGAACGAGCTGCGGATGCGCAGGTCGTCGGGTGCGAAGCCGAGCATGCCGGCGACCAAGGCCTTGTCGGTGCCGTGGCCGGTCAGGGTGTGCGCAAAGCTGCCGAGCAGGCGGAACTCCACGTGCACAGGCAGCTCGCCGGCCAGCTTGCGCGCCATGTACGCGATGCGCAGCGCGCCGGCGGTGTGGCTGCTCGAAGGCCCCACCATCACCGGCCCGATGATATCGGTCAACCCAATCGTTTCCATGCCTGCTCCTTCGCCCTCGTCGCCTTATGCGGTCGTTTCCGTTTCCGTACACTATACCGGCTTGGCGGCGCAGCGCGTAGCGGTTTACGCATGGTTATCGGTTCCAACATGGAGAGGAAACCGTGCCTGCGGGCATCAGGGCTGCATGACGGCAGCCGTCGTTCCCGGCTCCGCTCGGCCGTTCGGCATGGTTTTCCGCGTCAGGCACTGTTTCCCGACCTTCGTTTGCGCTGCATGACGGCGGGGTTTGTCTTGGTCGATGCTGTATCGGCGCGATATAGGGGCGGCGCATGCTACGTTCGAACGCTGCATCCGGCGGTCGTTTGCGCTCGGTTCGTGGCTGTTCGCTAGCGTTTTGGGCATGCGCGGTAAGCGAGGTTATAATAAATGGTCGGCGTCGCGTCTTTTGCGAACGCTTCGCCGAAAAGGGTAGGACGATGAAGGCCGGGCGTAACCCGGCTAGCGAAGGAGCGATCACATGGCGGCACCCATCCTGGTGTTCGGTCACAAGAACCCCGACAACGATGCCATCAGCGCAGCTGTTGGCTATGCGTACCTGAAAAACGAGCTGGCCAAGCGCGCCGGTTCCGACGCCGTCTACGAGGCGTGCCGTCTGGGCGGCCTTCCGCCGGAGACCGAGTGGATCTTGGGCGAGAACGGCATCGAGGCGCCGCGTCTGATCGAGTCCCTTTCCGAGGGCCAGCAGGTCATCCTCGTCGACCACAACGAGGCCCTGCAGTCCGCCGACGGCCTTGACGCCGCCGAGATCGCCGAGATCGTCGACCATCACCGCCTGGGCGGCCTGGTCACCGCGCAGCCGCTGCGCTTCAACGCCAAGCCCGTGGGCTCCACCGCCGCCATCGTGGCGCGCGAGTTCGAGATCGAGGGCGTGGAGCTGCCGCGTGGCATCGCCGCGCTGCTGCTCGGCGCCATGCTCACCGACACCGTCATCATGAAGTCGCCCACTACCACCGACTTCGACCGCGACATCATCGCCCGTACGGCCGCTGCCGTGGGCGTCGATCCGGTCGAGTACGGCATGTCCATCTTCAAGTGCCGCTCCAACCCCGCCGAGCTGTCCGTCGACAAGCTGGTCAACGCCGACGCCAAGGAGTTTGAGCTGTCCAACGGCAATAAGGTCTACATCGGCCAGTACGAAACGGTCGATCTGCAGGCCGTGCTCGGCCGCGAGGCCGAGATCCGCGAGGCCATCAAGGGCCTGGTTGCGGACAAGGGCTACCAGTTCGTGCTGTTCTTCGCCACCGACATCCTGGCCGAGGGCAGCCAGTTTATCTGCGAGGGCGACACCGACTTCGTCAACCGCGCTTTCGACATCGACTGCACCGGCAAGTCCGTCTGGATGCCCGGCGTGCTCTCCCGCAAGAAGCAGGTGGCCGCACCCATCCTGGCGCTCTAACCCCGTGTTAGCAAACGTCATCGCGAAAGGAAGCCCCCGCGCAACCGTGCGAGGGCTTCCTTTCGCTTTCGGACGCATTGCGCGCCCGCTCGCCGACGCTCGGACGCTTTGGGTGGACGCTTCGGGGACGTAGCGTTATCTGTCAGGTTTCGTCCCGCTCTGCTTTCGCCCGCCGGTCGTCCCTATCTTGCTGCCCAATCCGCGCATCTCAATTCCGGGTGTCCGGCCTTCGCTTGCGGGGCCCATACGCCGCTTATGCGTCCGCTTCGCCCATGCGCCGCCTTATGAACTCCAGCAAAAACGCGTGGAACTCGGCGGCCTTCTGGCCGAGCGGGTGCTTGGCCGTCTCCACCACGATATCGCGCGCGAACCCCGCGTCCGCGATCGGCGCCAGCGCCACGTCCGACTCCTCCAGCGCACCCCAGCTGTGTTCAGGCCAAAATCCCACGCCAAGCCCCAGCGCGATGAACTTGCGCACCACATCGGGGCTGTCCGACTCGAAGACCACGTTCGGCGCGAACCCCGCCTTCAGGCACAGCTCGTCGCATACGCCGCGGAACCCGCGCGTTCCCGCCAGGCACACGAACGACGCATCGGCGAAATCCGCCAGGCGAATTGCTTTGCCTTTCGCCTGCTCCTTGGGGATGGCCAGGCATATGCGCTCGCGGAACACCTGGGACGTGCGCGCATCCGGCTTGCCGGCGTCTCCGGGCGTCACCGTGCGAACCCGCACGTCCCAGCGAGCTTCGCTGTTCGCTTGGTTGATAACGAAGGCGGCCTGCGGAACCGTCGCGCGAAACGCCGCGATGGCGTCGACCGTCATGGATGTTGCGGCTTCGACATCGATGCGCACCGTGTCGCGTTCCTGGCCCTTCGCCTGTGCAATGGCCAGGGGAATCTCGTCGAATGCGGCAAGCAACGGCGCTACCTTGGCCTCAAGCGCTTCGCCGCAGGGGGTCAACCTGATGTTGCGCCCGGCGCGCTCGAACAGCTTCGCATCCAACTCGCCCTCAAGACGGCGGATGGCCTGCGTCAGCGCCGGCTGAGCCACGCCAAGGCGCTTCGCCGAGTTCGTCATATGCTGGGTTTGCGCCACCTCGTGAAAATAGCGCAGCTGCAACAGCTCCATGCGCACCTCCTTCAGCCTCAATGTGATGATAACGCGCAGATTATGGAAAACGCTTAACCTATAACGTTGACAGTTTTACCATAGCAAATCGCCGAGGGCATGCGCCCGCGGCGAACCTGCAGAATACCACTAAGGGAGATGACGGAAATGGCAGAGGCGCTTGAGGCGATCATGCTCATTTGCTTCGGGCTTTCGTGGCCTATGAACGCATACAAGAACTTCAAGGCCCGTACGGCTGCGGGAACCAGTTGGCAGTTCATCCTGCTGATCACGCTTGGCTATTTCGCCGGCATCGCCGCGAAGTTCGTGTCCGGCACCATCAACTGGGTGCTTGCCGTGTATTTCATCAACGTCGTCTGCATCGCCGCAAATTGGGTTGTGTACTTCCGTAATTGCGCCATCGACCGTGAGCGCGATCGACTGCGCAAAGAGGAGGACGCGCAGGACGCCATGGCGCAAGCGCGCGCCGCGCGATAACGGCGCCTCCCTGTGCCGCGTGGTCGTTTCAAGCAGTCCTTGCGTTCGCGCGGGCGCTGGCCTATATCTATATATGAATCATTTCGGAAAGCCGCCTGAGCGCGGCTTTCCGCGTATCCCGGCGAATCGGCATCCCGATTTACCGACGTCCTGACTGAAAGGGGAGCCTGTGAAGCCCGACCGCCTGCTCGATTTGTTCTGCGAACTTGCGCACATCGAAAGCCCGTCGCGCCATGAGGCCGTTATGGCGAAACGGTGCAAGGCCGAGCTGGAGGGCCTGGGCTTCACCGTCCGCTTCGATGATTCCGCGGAACGGACCGGTTCCGACACGGGCAACCTGATCGCTTTCCGCGCCGGCAGCGCCGCCGGCGCGGTGGCGTTGTGCGGGCATATGGATACCGTGCGCCCATGCAAGGGGATCGAACCCGTGGTGGAGGACGGCGTGATCCGCAGCGCGGGGGGTACCATCCTCTCTGCCGACGATAAGGCTGGCGTGGCCGCCATCCTCGAGGGTGTTCGCAGCCTCATCGAAGCAGGGGAGACGCTTCCGGATGTGCATGTCGTCCTGACCACGTGCGAGGAGATGCACCTGCTGGGCGCCGGCGCGCTCGATACGTCGTTTTTGCCGGAAGGCACGCCGTGCTACGTATTGGACGCCGATGGCGATCCGGGCACCATCATCAACCAGGCACCGTGCCATTGCACGTTCACCGCAACCTTCCGCGGAAAGTCGGCGCATGCCGGCGTCGAGCCCGAGCGCGGCGTCTCGGCGCTTGCCATGGCGGCGCAGGCGGTCTGCCATATGCCCTTGGGGCGCATTTCCGCGCATACCACGTCCAACGTAGGCGTCATCGAGTGCGATGGGGCCACGAACGTGGTGCCCGGCACTTGCTGGCTGTCGGGCGAATGCCGTTCCACCTCCCTTGAGCGCGCCCGTGCCGAGCGCAGCGCCATGGACGAGGCCATGCGCTCGGCCGCGGCGCAGGCTGGCGGCAGCGTCGACATCGAGTGGCGCACCGACTACCTTCCTGTCTCCTACGCCTCCGATCACCCGTTGGTCGAGGGCGTCATTCGCGCGGCCCGGGCGGCCGGGTTGCGTCCCCGCCTTGCCGCATCCGGCGGAGGAGCGGATGCGAACATCTTGGCGGGACGTGGAGTCTCGGCGATCACGCTTGCCACGGGTATGGCCAACTACCATTCCTGCGACGAATACATCACCGTGGACAATCTGAACGGCTGCGCGCGTCTGGTCGAGCAGCTGGTGCTCGAAGCCCGCGAATAGCGGCTCTGCCGCGCCGAGAGCGGTTTCGCCGCCGGGGAAGGGCCCAGGGAGGCGCTGCCGGCGTCCTTGAAACGTCGGTTTCACGCCCGTTGCAGGGCTTGCGGGGATGCGCGACGACCATGCCGATCAGGGCCGTGCACCGTTTCGCAACTTTTGCAACAACTTTTCGCGAAATTGTGTGCAAAACGTGCATCGCGGAACAACAAAACGTTGCATGACCTGCCAAAACACGGTACAATACCAATAGACACGCCCGGGTGCGTGGCGTTTGACAGCCCCTATACCCGGTGATAAAGTTCCAACTCGCGCTCCGAAAGGGGCAGGGTTTTCGCGTGCGTATCAGCTGAACGCACTTGGAAACCCGCGAGTAATGCGGCGGTGGTCTCGTACGCCGCCGGAGGCAAATACAGAAGGAGAAGATTTTGCCTACCATCAACCAGCTGGTCCGCAAGGGCCGCAAGAAGTCGGTCGACAAGAAGAAGACGCCGGCTCTGAAGGGCAACCCGCAGAAGCGTGGCGTGTGCACCCGCGTGTACACCACCACCCCCAAGAAGCCGAACTCGGCTCTGCGTAAGGTCTGCCGTGTGCGCCTGGTCAACGGCATGGAGGTCACGGCCTACATCCCCGGCATCGGCCACAACCTGCAGGAGCACTCGATGGTGCTCATCCGCGGCGGTCGTGTTAAGGACCTCCCCGGTGTGCGCTACAAGGTCATCCGCGCCGCGCTGGACTGCGCCGCCGTGGACAACCGCAAGCAGGCTCGCAGCCGCTACGGTGCCAAGCGCCCGAAATAAGTAACCGCTAAGCCGCGCGGGTTGCATGAAAGCGCCTCTCTCGAAAGGGTCGGGAAGGCGGCAACCTAATGGGAAGGAGAAAGCTTCCCCGAAGCGCGCAGGAATCAGAAGGAGTTTTACATGCCGCGTCGTGCAGCAGCAGTCCGCCGTGAAGTTCAGCCGGACGCCGTCTACAACAACCGCCTTGTCACCCAGTTGATCAACAAGATCCTGCTGGACGGCAAGAAGTCCACCGCCGAGGGCATCGTCTACGGTGCTTTCGAGCTGGTCCAGGCCAAGACGGGCGAGGATCCGCTGGCTATCTTCAAGAAGGCCATGGACAACGTCCGCCCCACCCTCGAGGTCAAGCCGAAGCGTGTCGGCGGCGCCACCTACCAGGTGCCCATGGAGGTCAACTCCCGCCGCGCCACCACGCTGGCCATCCGCTGGATCGTGGACTTCTCCCGTAAGCGCAAGGAGCACACCATGAAGCAGCGCCTGGCCGCTGAGATCATGGACGCCGCCGAGAACACCGGCGCTTCCGTGAAGAAGCGCGAGGACCTGTATAAGATGGCCGAGTCCAACCGTGCGTTCTCGCACTACCGCTTCTAGGGCGTGAACTAACATGGCTAAAGCTAATGATCTGAAACTCACGCGTAACTTCGGCATCATGGCCCACATCGATGCCGGTAAGACCACCACTACCGAGCGTATCCTGTACTACACGGGCAAGACGCACAAGATCGGCGAGGTGCACGACGGCGCCGCTACCATGGACTGGATGGTCCAGGAGCAGGAGCGCGGCGTGACCATCACCGCTGCCGCCACCACGTGCTTCTGGAAGAAGGACGACGAGACGTACCGCTTCCAGATCATCGACACGCCCGGCCACGTGGACTTCACCGCCGAGGTCGAGCGCTCCCTGCGCGTCCTCGACGGCACCGTCGCCGTCTTCGACGCCGTTGCAGGCGTGCAGCCGCAGTCCGAGACCGTGTGGCGTCAGGCCGAGAACTACGGCGTGCCGCGCATCGCGTTCATCAACAAGTACGACCGCGTCGGCGCAGACTTCGAGCATGCTATCCAGACCATGAAGGATCGCCTGCATGCCAACGCCGTCGCTGCTCAGCTGCCCATGGGCGCCGAGGACAACTTCTGGGGCGTCATCGACCTGGTCACCATGACCGCTTGGGACTTCAAGGCCGACGACAAGGGCATGACCTACCCCGAGCCCATGGATGCCATCCCCGCAGAGTTCGCCGACGAGGCCGAGCTGGCTCACCAGGAGCTGGTCGAGGCTGCCGCCGACTGCGATGATGAGCTCATGGAGAAGGTCCTCATGGAGGAGGAAGTCTCCGTCGAGGAGCTGAAGGCTGCTCTGCGCAAGGGCGTCATCGCCTGCAAGATCAATCCCGTGTTCGTGGGCTCCGCCTACAAGAACAAGGGCGTCCAGGAGCTGCTCGACGCCGTCGTCGACTACCTGCCGGCTCCCGTCGACGTTCCCGCCATCAAGGGCACCATCCCCGGCACCGACGAGGAAGACGAGCGTCCTTCCGACCCGAAGGCCCCGTTCAGCGCCCTGGCGTTCAAGATCATGACCGACCCGTTCGTGGGTAAGCTGACCTACCTGCGCGTCTACTCCGGTTCCCTTGACGCCGGTTCCTACGTGACTAACGCCACGAAGGACAAGAAGGAGCGCATCGGCCGTCTGCTGCAGATGCACTCCAACCAGCGCGTCGACATCGATTCCTGCTCCGCTGGCGACATCGTCGCCGTCGTCGGCCTGAAGAACACCACCACCGGTGACACCCTGGCCGATGACAACGCTCCGATCATCCTGGAGTCCATGGAGTTCGCCGACCCGGTTATCGACATCGCCGTCGAGCCGAAGACCAAGGCCGACCAGACCAAGATGGAGATCGCCCTGCAGAAGCTGGCCGAGGAGGACCCGACCTTCCGCGTGTCCACCAACCATGAGACCGGCCAGACCATCATCGCCGGCATGGGTGAGCTGCACCTGGAGATCATCGTCGACCGTCTGATGCGCGAGTTCAAGGTGGAGGCAAACGTCGGCAAGCCGCAGGTTGCCTACCGCGAGCGTCCGGGCCACGAGGTCCTCTCCGCCGAGGGCAAGTTCGTCCGCCAGTCCGGTGGTCGCGGCCAGTACGGCCATGCGGTCATCAACATGTACCCGCAGGAGCCGGGCAAGGGCTACGAGTTCGAGAACAAGATCGTCGGCGGCGTCGTGCCGAAGGAATACATTCCTTCCATCGACAAGGGTATCCAGGAAGCCCTCAACACGGGCGTTCTGGCCGGTTACCCCGTCGAGGACGTCCGCGTCGAGCTCATCGATGGTTCTTACCACGACGTCGACTCTTCGGAAGCTGCCTTCAAGGTTGCCGGCTCCATGGCCATCAAGGAAGCTCTGCGCAAGTCCGACCCGGTCATCCTCGAGCCTGTCATGGCCGTCGAGGTCGAGACCCCGGAGGAGTACACGGGCTTCGTCATGGGCGACATCCCGTCTCGCCGTGGCATGATCCAGGGCCAGGAGCAGCGCAACGGCGCCGTCGCCATCTCCGCGAAGGTGCCGCTGGGCATGATGTTCGGCTACGCTACCGATCTGCGTTCCGGTACGCAGGGTCGCGCAACCTACACCATGCAGTTCGACTCTTACGAGCCGGTTCCCAAGAACGTCGCTGCAGAGATTATCAGCAAGGCCGGCGGCAACGCTTAAGCGTTGAACGTCCGAAAGCTTAACGGAGGAAATGAAAGTGGCTAATCAGAAGATTCGCATCCGCCTCAAGGGATACGATCATGAGATCGTGGACCAGTCCACGAAGCTCATCGTCGATACCGCTCAGAAGACGGGTGCCAAGGTGTCCGGTCCCATCCCGCTGCCGACGGAGCGCAACCTGTTCACCGTCGTCAAGGGCCCCCATGTGGACAAGGATTCGCGCGAGCAGTTCGAGATGCGCACCCATAAGCGCCTGATCGACATCCTGGAGCCCACCCCCAACACGGTGGATTCCCTGATGCGTCTGGACCTCCCTGCCGGCGTCGACATCGAGATCAAGCTGTAAGGGGTGTCAATTAGCATGATTAACGCTATTTTTGGTAAGAAGATCGGTATGACCCAGATCTTCAACGAGGAGGACAAGCTCATCCCCGTGACCGTGATCCAGGCTGAGCCGAACACGGTGTGCCAGGTCAAGACGAAGGCCACCGACGGCTACGAGGCCGTGCAGCTGGGCTTCGGCGAGATCAAGGCCAAGAAGGTCAACAAGCCCATGGGCGGCCATTTCGCCAAGCAGGGCATCGAGCCTACCCGCTACCTGCGCGAGGTGCGCGTCGAGGACGCCGCCGAGTACAAGGCCGGCGACCAGCAGACCGTGGCGGCGTTCGCCGAGGTCAAGAAGGTCGACGTCACCGGTACCTCCAAGGGTAAGGGCTTCGCCGGCGTCATGAAGCGTTACGGCTTCGCCGGTGGTCCGGGCGGCCATGGTGCTCACTTCCACCGCGCTCCCGGTTCGGTGGGCATGTGCGCCACGCCTTCCCGCGTGCTCAAGGGCATGCGCCTGCCTGGTCACATGGGCTGCGACACCGTCACCGTCAAGAACCTGACCGTGATGCGCGTCGACGAGGAGCAGAACCTGATCCTGGTCAAGGGCGCCATCCCCGGCGGCAAGAACGGCATCGTGCGCGTGCGCATGGCGTAACCTGGACTATCTATAAGGAGTTTTCACTACCATGACGACTATCGAGATCAAGGACGCAAGCGGTAAGAAGGCCGGCGACGCCGAGCTTTCCGCTTCCGTGTTCGGCATCGAGCCGAACGTGCCCGTCATGCACCAGGTTGTGCGCGCTCAGCGTGCGTCTTGGCGTGCCGGCACCAGCAACACCCTCACCCGCGGCCAGGTCCGCGGCGGCGGCAAGAAGCCGTGGCGCCAGAAGGGCACCGGCCGTGCCCGCCAGGGCTCCATCCGCTCCCCTCAGTGGGCTGGCGGCGGTACCGTGTTCGGTCCGCATCCGCGCAGCTACGCCTTCCGCGTGAACAACAAGGAAGTCAAGCTGGCCATGCGCTCCGCTCTGTCCGCCAAGGTGGCTGACGGTCAGTTCACCGTTGTCGACGAGTTCAAGTTCGAGAAGCCTTGCACCAAGGACGCCAAGGCGTTCATCAAGGCCATGGGCTTCGAGGGCCAGCGCACCACGCTGGTCATCGGCAACGACGACGTCACCACGTGGCTGTCCTTCCGCAACCTGGAGAAGGTCAACATCCTGCCCGTCGCCGAGGCCAACACCTACGAGCTGCTCGACAATAAGCAGCTGGTGTTCACCGCTGAGGCCCTGAAGCGCATCGAGGAGGTGCTCGCATAATGAAGGATCCCCGCGAGGTCATCATCCGTCCTATCGTGACGGAGCACAGCTACGACCAGATGGAGAACAACGTGTACACCTTCGAGGTGGCCAAGGACTCCAACAAGGTTGAGATCCGCCAGGCCATCGAGGCTATCTTCAACGTCTCCGTGGTCAAGGTGAACACCCTGAACGTCAAGCCGAAGCCCAAGCGCGTGCGTTATCAGGTCGGTCAGACCCGTACGTGGAAGAAGGCCATGGTGACGCTGAAGGAAGGCGATACCATCGAGCTGTTCGGCGCCAACTAAGGTTGACGTTACACCAAGCTAACGCTTGAACCGCTTAGAGCGCCCCGGCACATATGCCGGGGCGCTCTTTTGTATAATCAGGTGAAGGAAAGCACCCGAAGAGCAAGGTGGGGACATGGCGTTCGTGGAATTCAACGATGTTCGTAAGGTGTACAAGATGGGCGAGGTGGAGGTTGCCGCTGCCGATGGCATGACCTTTTCCGCCGAAGCTGGTGAGTTCGTGGTGGTGGTGGGTCCTTCGGGTGCCGGCAAGACCACGCTTTTGAATATGCTTGGCGGCATGGACTCATGCACGTCCGGCACCATCACGCTTGATGGGCGCGAGATCAGCCGATTCACCGAACGTCAGCTCACGCAGTACCGCCGTCTGGACATCGGCTTCGTGTTCCAGTTCTACAACCTGGTTCAGAACCTTACGGCGCTCGAGAACGTCGAGCTTGCCAGCCAGATATGCCCGCATCCGCTTGATGCGGCGCAGGTGCTTGCGCAGGTGGGCCTTGCGCATCGCATGGACAACTTCCCTGCGCAACTTTCCGGCGGCGAGCAACAGCGCGTGGCCATTGCCCGAGCGCTTGCCAAGAACCCTAAGTTGCTGTTGTGCGACGAGCCTACCGGCGCCTTGGATTACAAAACCGGCAAGGCTATCCTGAAGCTTCTGCAGGACACGTGCCGCACTACCGGCAAGACGGTGGTGCTCATCACCCACAACTCCGCTTTCGCCGACATCGCCGATCGCGTCATCCATGTGCGCGAAGGCCGAGTAGCCAGCTGCTATATCAACCCCCATCCTGGCAACGCCGCTGATTTGGAGTGGTAGACATGGGAGCCTTTCGTAAAGAAGTCCTGCGCTCCATCACGCATTCGTGGGGAAGGTTCTTGGCCATTGCCGTGATGGCGGCGCTCGGTTGCGGCTTCTATGCCGGCTTGCGCATGACCGGTCCCGATATGCGCTTGGCAGGGGACGAGTATTATGACGCAACCGAGCTGTGCGACCTTCGCGTGGTGTCATCGCTCGGGATGTCCGATGAGCAGGTCGATATGCTGCGCGGCGTCGAAGGCGTATCGGGCGTCATGCCCGCCTACGAGGCGGATGCCGTATCTCAGCTGGCAGGCGTGCAGTACACGCTGCGCTACCATTCGCTTGACGTTGATGCTGCGAAAGCGAGCAGTTGCGACGATGGCATGCATGTGCGATCGGACGATGACGACTACGTGAACCGGCCCATCTTGGTGGAGGGCAGCTGGCCGGAATCGGATGACGAGTGCCTGCTTTCCGTTGACAACGTGTGGACGTCCCCGGTTCATATCGGCGATACCGTCGAGCTGCTTGAGGGCACGCAAGACCTGGATGGCGTGTTCACCACCCGTACCTTTACCGTCGCGGGTTTCGTGCGGTCCTCGTATTACACGTGCACTACCAATACCGGCGCCACCTCGCTTGGCTCGGGAGAGCTTTCGTCCTTCGTGTTCGTGTCCGAAGGGGCGTTTGCGGCCGATTATCCTTATACGGAAGCGTTCCTCACCGTCGACGGGGCGGCTGGCGAGGCATGGCCCGATAGCGCCTATCAGGAGCGCGTCGACGCGGTGGCGCAGCGGTTGAACGACCTTTCCCCGCGGTTGTCTGCATCGCGCGTCGAGCAGCTACAGCGTGATGCTCAGGCAGAGCTTGACGATAAGCGTGCGGAGTTCGAGCGCGAGAAGGCAGACGCCGTCGCGCAGATGGACGATGCCCAAGCGCAGCTTGACGATGCGAGCGCCCAGCTTGATAACGCTGCGGCTCAGCTTTCCTCCGCGGCGGCGCAGCTCTCCAGCAGCCAGGCTCAGCTTGCCCAGGGCGAGTCGGAGCTTGCCAGCGGCCGGGCGCAGCATGACAGCGGCACGGCTCAGCTTGCCGAGCAACGCGAACAGGCTCAGTCGGCCATAGCGCAGGCCCAGGCTCAGCTCGATGCCGCACAAGCGGAGTACGACCAGGCCATGGCGCAACGCAGCCTGCTCGAGGCGCAGCTCGAGCAGGCGCGCGCGGCTCAGCTTGCCGATGTGGCGGCGCGGCTGGAGGCCGCAATCGCTCAAATCGATGCCCAAACCGCCGGCGCACCCGATCAGCTGGCCGCAGGTCGGGCCGAGCTCGATGCGCAGCGAGAACAGGCCGCGTCGCAGCTTTCCGCGGCGCAGGCTCAGCTTGATAGCGCGCAATCCCAGCTTGATGACGCCGCGGCCCGTCTGACATCCGGTCGTGCGCAATATGCCGCCGGGCAGCAAAGCTACGAACAGGGTCGTGCCGAGTACGAAAGCGGCTTGGCCGAGCAGCGAAGCGGGCAATCCGAGCTTGATGGGAAGCGTGCCGAGGCGCAGCAGCGCTTCGCCGACGCCGAGCGGCAGCTGGCGGATGCGCAGGCCGAGATCGATGCCATCGCCGATAAGGACGCCAGCGTGTACGTGCTCGATCGCTCGAAGAACCTGGGGGCGGAGAGCTTCCGCAGCGATGCGGGACGCATGGACCAGATCGCCGCAGTGTTCCCGCTCATGTTCTTCCTGGTTGCCGCGTTGGTGTCGCTTACCACCATGACCCGCATGGTGGAGGAGGAGCGCGTGCTCATCGGCACGTACAAGGCGCTGGGTTATTCCAATGCGCGCATCACGTCGAAGTACCTCATCTATGCGGTGGTGGCGTCGAGCGTGGGCGCGGCCGTGGGCATCGCGTTGCTTTCCCAGTTTCTGCCGTGGTTCATCATGAACGCGTATTCCATCATGTACATGGTGCCTTGCATGCCCACTCCCGTGAACCCGGGCGTTGCCGCAAGCGCCGCCGGCTTGGGCGTGGGCATCACCGTGGCCGCAACATGGTTCGCGGCGGCTGCCACCCTGCACGAGCGCCCGGCTTCTTTGATGCTGCCGCGTGCGCCGAAGGCCGGCAAGCGCATCTTGCTCGAGCGCATCCGCCCGCTGTGGAGCCGGATGACGTTCAGCTGGAAGGTCACGGCGCGAAACCTGTTCCGCTACAAGCGCCGCTTCTTCATGGCTATCATCGGCATCGCGGGCTGCACCGCGCTGCTGCTCACAGGCCTGGGGCTGCAAAACGCCATCAACGACATCATCGATAAGCAATACGGCGAAGTGTATAGCTTCAACACCATCGTGCGCATGGATGCCGACGAAGCCGACCAGACGGCTAAGGATGCGGTGTCGGATGCGGTCAGCTCGGATGGCCAGGAGTTCACTTGGGTTTCCACTGAGAACAAGATCGCCCGAGCCTCCGAGGGTGGGGCAGAGCATCGCCTGGAGCTGGTCTGCTCCCAAGACCCTCAACAGCTGCAGCGTTTCGTGCAGATGCGCGAACGCGCAGGTGGTCGGCCGCTCACGCTCGATAGCGGCGGCGCCATCATCAGCGAGAAGCTTGCCAGCCAGCTGAGGGTTTCCGTCGGCGACACCCTGACGCTCTACGACGAGGATGGCATCGGCAACTTGGTGGGGGATGGGCATGCAGTGACCGTCGCCGGCGTCATGGAGAACTACGTGTCGCAGTACGCCTATGTCACCGCCGACGTATACGAGCAGGCCATGGGTCAGCCGGCTGAGTTCGCTACCGTCTATGCGGACCTTGGGGAAGGCGTCGATCGCGACGCGTTCTCCGATCAGCTGCTTGCCATGGATGGAGTGAAAACCGTTACCTATAGCGACGAGACCATCGACAGCTATCGCACCATGCTCAAGACGGTCGATAGCGTGGTGGTGGTGCTCGTGGTCGCAGCGGCGCTGCTGGCGTTCGTGGTGCTGTACAACCTCACCAACATCAACATCACCGAACGCGCGCGGGAGATCGCCACGCTCAAGGTACTCGGCTTCACGTCGCGCGAGGTGGATGCCTACATCTTCCGCGAAACCATCCTGCTGTCGGTGATCGGTGCCGCGATCGGCCTGGTGCTCGGCGTATTCATGGAAGGGTTCGTCATCACCACCGCAGAGGTCGATCAGGTCATGTTCGGCCGCGACATCCACGCGGCAAGCTTCGCCATCGCGTTCGCGCTCACCATGGTGTTCTCGGGCATCGTGGCCTTTGCCATGCGCGGCAAGCTGCGCCGCATCGACATGGTGGAAAGCCTGAAGTCCAACGAGTAAGGCCCGCCGCAGCCGATTTCGCTATCCGATCATGCGGGGCTTGCGCGGGGCTGCTGGAAGAAGCCGAAAGGCAGAAGGGTTTTGCTGCAATGGAGGGGGCCCCGGTGGCGCTCCTGCGTCTTTCCGTCTCCCGCATGAGCCGTCCATTGCGTCTGCGTGATTTGCGTTAAAATAGGCCGTACCGCTTTGTTTCAAACAAGAAGGGGACACCCAATGAAGGTTACCGAAAAGAAGAATCCCGACGGCACCATCGATCTGACCGCCGTTGCCGCCACGGCGGAGGTCGCCCAGGCGTTCAACGTCGCCCATCACTCGTTCCTGGCGAACATGGGCCTGCAGGTCGGTCCGACCCAGACGCCTGCGCAGGTCGCCGAGGAAGAGCTGGGCATCGTGAACCTCGATGCGGTCTCGCAGCAGCTCGCCGTCGATTACCTTGTGCCGTTCGCCGTCGACAAGCGCAATCTGTGCCCGGCGTTTCCGCCCAAGCCGGTTATCAACCAGATGATCAAGCGCGGCGAGCCGTTCGAGTTTCAACTGATCGTCACGCCCAAGCCCGATTACGAGCTGACCAGCTACGAGCCGGTTTCCGTCACCGTGCCGGCGCTGCGCTTTGACGAGGCCATGGTCGACGAGCAACTGCGCCAGGTGCTCGAGAGCTATGCCACGTATGTGCGTTGCGATTCCCATCCGCTCGGCGAAAACGACGCCGCGCGTATCAAGGTCGAGGCTACGCAGGGCGGCAAGGCCAACAAGAACCTGTCCACCGATGGCCGTACCTACATCATGGGCATGAACCTGTTGCCCGAGGGCTTCGAGAAGAACCTGCTTGGCATGGCCGAAGGCGACACCAAGTCCTTCAGCTTCGATATCCCTGGCGCCGAGGAGGGAGCCGACCCCATCGACTGCACCGTCACCGTCCTGGAGTGCCAGTGCAAGAAGGTCCCCGAGCTTACCGACGAGTGGGTCAAGCAGAACATTCCGATGCTGCCCGATGCCGCTGCGCTGCGTGCTTCCATCCGCGAAGCCCTGCTTGCCCAGCAGCAGGCGCAGTATCGCGAAATGCAGCTGTCCATGGTGGCCGATGAGCTGGCTCGTCGCTTCGAGGGCACGATTGCTGACGAGGTATACGAATCCATGCGCGACACGCTCATGCAAAACGTCAAGGGTTCGCTTGCCCAGCAGGGCCTGCAGTTCGACGAGTTCGTGGCCATGCAGGGCGGTATCCAGCAGTTCAGCATGATGCTCATGGTCCAGGCACGCCAGATGCTCGTGCAGGGCTATGCGCTCGATGCGCTGTTCCGTCACGAGAAGATGACCCTCGACGACGAGGACATCATGGCAGCTTGTCGCGCCATGAACCCTGCCGACCCCACCACGGCTCGTCGTCAGATGGAGGGCAACGGACAGGCGTTCGTCCTGCGCGAGACCGCAGGCCGCCTGAAGGCAAACCGTTGGCTGCTCGAGCACGCCGACATCACCATTTCCGACGAGCAGCCCGAGGCCGAGAAGGCCGAGTAGGCGAAAAGCCGCTCGCAGCCGGGGTTGGGGAAGCCCGAGCTGGCGGCTGTGTTATGCCGCTGCCAGGGGATTTCTCTCTCGGAGCCCCTTTCGCGGAAAACATGTGAACGCCACGCGGGAACGTCTTCGTGCGTGGCGTTTTCCGTGCTATAATGCAAAGGCTTGTCTTCCGCCTTGGTCGGAAACCAAGGCACGGTAAAAGGAGTACCAGACTATGAAACAAGGAATCCATCCGGAGTACGTGGAGTGCACCGTCAAGTGCAGCTGCGGCAACACCTTCACCACCCGCTCGACGAAGTCCGAGCTGAAGGTCGACATCTGCAACGTGTGCCATCCGTTCTACACCGGCCAGCAGCGCTTCGTCGACACCGGCGGACGCGTCCAGCGCTTCGCCGACAAGTTCGGTTCCGCTAAGGAGCAGGTGGCTGCTCGCGAGGCTGCCAAGAAGGCCGAGCGCGCCGCTAAGGCCGCTGAGATCGAGGCCGCCAAGAAGGCCGAGCGCGAGGCTAAGGCCGCCGCTAAGGCAAAGCGTGCCGAGGAGTTCGCCAAGAAGGCTGCTGCCGAGGCTGAGAAGGCTGCCGAGATCGAGGCTGCTACCGCCGCTGCCGAGGCCGTCGAGGCTCCTGCAGAGGCCGAGGTTGAGGCTGCTGCCGAGACCGCTGCCGAATAGCACCATAGCGCCAAGCACAAAAAGCACTGCACAAAAAGCAACAGGAAGGCCCGCGAAAGCGGGCCTTCCTGCATGTCAGGGGCTTTCGCGTATGCAGCATGTCGGTAACGCTTTGCTTTTGCGCCGCAATCGGGGTGCTGGGCGGCGTATAGTCGAAGATATGGAGGGATGAAGCGCGCTCTGCGGCGTGCAGTCGACGGCGCGGCCGGGGTCGTGCTGCATCAGATCGCTCTGCGTCTCTTGTTGCTTTCGGCTCCTCGCTTTTCGTTCGTCGTCTCTGGGTGCTTCAGCCTTCCGATGTTCGTTATCCCGTCCTTTCCGTTGTTGGTGCAGGAAAGATAAGCTAACACTAATAGGAAGCTTTATCATTTATAATGAAAAACATGTAAAGCGAGACCAAGGAGGCTCCTATGTTCGATAAGCAGGCATTTCATTCGCTCAGCTACGGCATGTATGTCATCGGCGCGCGTTGCGATGGCAGGGATTACGGTTGTGTAGCAAACACGTTCGCCCAGGTCACTTCATCTCCCTTGCAGGTGAGCGTGGCGCTGAACAAGGAAAACGCCACTACGGCCGCCGTGCGTCAAGCCGGTCGGTTCACGGCATCTTGCTTGTCTGAGCAGGCCGACATGCAGCTGATCGGCACGTTCGGGTTCCATACCTCCACCGAGCTCGACAAATTCGCGCAGCATGCAAGTGCGCGCGATGAGGCCGGCATGCCCTATGTGGCCGAGCAATGCTGCGCGTGGTTTTCCGCGAGGGTGGTCTCCGAACTTGACTTGGGCACGCACGTGCTGTTCGTGGGGGAGGTGCAGGAATGCGCCAAGGTCGCCGACGCGGCCGCTCCTATGACGTATGCGTTCTATCATCAGGTTAAGGGCGGCAAGACGCCTCCTAAGGCTTCCAGCTATTTGGGCGAAGAACAGCCCGCTGCCGCACCGGCTGAGTCGAACGGCGCCGAACAGCCCAAGGTTGCCTGGCGTTGCACCATTTGCGGGCATATGGAGTATGTCGATGAGCTTCCCGATGATTTTGTTTGCCCCGTCTGTGGCGTTGGCAAAGAGTTTTTCGAGCGGGTTGAACTGTAAGGTTTCATGCGGGTTTTGCCGCTCTCGGCGGTTGGGGTAGGCAGCTTGCGCGGCACAACGCCTCGAGCTGTTTCCTGCCCATCAGCTGGCTTTCTTGCTAGAAGCGTTCCGACGGCATATCGCGAAAGGGCGTGCAAGCTGTTCTAAGGCTTGCACGCCCTTTGTCGTTTCAGCGAGGGACGTTTTCTAGAAGAACACCTTCGCTGCGTGGTTATAGAACCCTTCGTCCTTGTAACGCAGAAGGGTGGTGGGTACGTCGCCGCGGCGAACGTACAGGCGGCGAAGGGGGCGGTCGAGCTCAACCAGTTCGCCGTCTATGAACAGGGTGGCATTGCGATCATCCTGGTTTTCGGACAGGTCCATCTCCACCACATCGGATGGTGCGGTGACCACGGCACGGGAATGCAGCGTATGCGGTGCGATGGGCACGGCCACCAGGCCCGTGAAACCCGGCGCCACCAGCGGTCCGCCCGCTGATAGCGCATAGGCCGTGGATCCCGTAGCGCTTGCGACCACCAATCCGTCACCGCGCATGTTCGCCAAGTGCGACCCCGAAACGCCCAGCCCGAAGTCAATGATGCGGCCGTTGGCGCCGCGGGTGACGGCAACCTCGTTCAACGCGAAGAAGTCACGTTGTTCGTCCGGCTCGGCTCCGGCGCCATCATCGGCATAGGGGTCGGCTTCGCCTTCGCACACCACCCGTATGTCCAGGTTCGTGCGCACCTCATGGGCCGCGTCGCCGGAAAGCGCTGCAACCAGCGGTTCCATGACCCCCGATTCGTTCGGGTTCGCCAAAAAGCCCAGTCGGCCGTAATTGATACCGAGGATCGGCGTGCCGTGGAAGCCCACCTGGCGTGCCGTGCGCAGGATAGTCCCGTCCCCGCCTAAGGCCACCGCCATGTCCACGCCATGCTCGAACAGGTCGGAAAGCTCTGGGGCGGCCAGGGGGGAGGCAAGCTTCGAGGAGTCCACCACGGTGTAGTCGATTCCCTGTGTGGCCAGGTACGTTACCAGCAGCAGCGATGCATCGATCGCCTGCGAGTTGGAGTTATTACGCACGATGAGGATGTGCATGCGGAGCCTCTTTCCGTGTTTGCTATGATGATCAATCATACCATCACGAGAAAGCGCTTTTTCATGTCCGACAAGCTCGCACGAGCTCGACACACTCGTTCTGCCGATCTCGCGGCCTCTGCCGCTTCCCCGCAAACCCAGCAAGCCATGCACCAGGTGGATAACGCACCCGGCGAACCTCGTCCCTCTCAGGGCGGTGCCGACCAAGGGTCCACCGCTGCCATCGGCGGTTCTGCGGCCCTCATCAGCATCTGCACCATCATCTCCCGCATCACCGGTTTCGCTCGCACCTGGGCCATGGCCTTCGCGCTCGGTTCCACGCTGTTGTCAAGCTCCTATCAGGTGGCGAACAATCTTCCCAACCAGCTCTACGAGCTGGTCTGCGGCGGCATGATCGTCACCGCGTTTTTGCCCGTGTACGTTTCGGTGAAGAAGAAGCTGGGGCAGCGTGCCGGCAACGAATACGCTTCGAATCTGCTTACGCTCGTAGTGCTGCTGCTTGGAGCGGTTTCGCTTCTGTGCATGCTGTTCCCCTCGGCGGTCATCTACACGCAGAGCTTCTACTCCGATCAGTCGCAGATGGCCACCTCGGTGTTCTTCTTCCAGTTCTTCGCCATACAGATCGTGTTCTATGGATGCTCGGCTATTGTGTCGGGCCTGCTCAACGCAAGCCGCGACTACCTGTGGTCTTCCATCGCTCCAGTTGCGAACAACCTGATCGTCATCGTCACGTTCTTGGCCTATTCGTTTGTGGCTCCGTACGATCAGCAGTTGGCGCTTTATATCATCGCCATCGGCAACCCTGCCGGCGTGTTCGTCCAGATGGCTATCCAGCTGCCCGCGCTCAAGCGCAATGGCATCCGCATCCGTCCGCGCGTGAGCCTACGCGACCCCGCGCTTCGCGAAACGTTGGGAATCGGCGTTCCTGCGGTGCTTGTCATGCTTTGCTCCTTCGCCATCGTGTCGGTGCAAAACGCCGCTTCTTATAACTTCGCCGACAACGGTCCTTCCATCCTGGCATACGCGCGCCTGTGGTTCACGTTGCCGTATTCGTTCTTGGCCGTGCCCATTACCACCGCCATGTTCACCGAGCTTTCCGATATGCAGGCAGAAGGTAACACGGAAGGCGTGAAACGCGGCATTGTGTCGGGCACCGATCAGATCCTGTTTTTCATGATCCCGTTCGCTATGTACCTGGCTGTGTTCAGCATGCCTCTGGTTACCCTGTATCATGCCGGTGCCTTCACCATGGAGAACGTCTCCGCTATCGCCACGTATCTGGCAGTGTGGGCCGTTGCTTTGCCCCTGTACGGCGTGAACACTTACTTGCAGAAGACGTTCTCCAGCCTTCGTCGGATGGGCGTGTTCGCCGGCTTCAATTTCATTGCGGGTGCCGTGCAGATCGGCCTGACCATGTTCGCCGCAAGCCATTCCGATGTTATGCCCATTAGCTCCATCGCCGTTGCCGAGGCGCTGTTCTACTTGGTTTTGGACGTGTGCTTGTTCGGGTATCTGCGACGAACCCTGGGCCCGTTCGGTCTGCGTTCCGTGGCACGTGCCTTGGCGACGGCCGTGTTGCTCGGCGGTGCCGGTGCCGCTGCCGGCGCTGCTGTGCTGTGGTTGCTGCAGACGCTGATTTCCCCGCTGTCCGGTTCTATCGTGCAGGCTCTAGCGTATGTCATGGCGGGTGGGCTGGTTGCCTTGGCCGTCACGTTCGTGCCGGCTTGCAAGCTCAAGGTGCCCGAGGCCGCCTTCATCAACACCATCGTTCGCAAGATCGGCGGGAAGCTGGGTCGGTAGTCGTTCCGCCGTCGATAGGGCGGTGCGCTTTGCTTGCTGCTTTCTGATTTCCGTGATTCCCGACGTGCCCTGCGCTGTTTGAAGAGCGCAGGGCACGTTTGTATTTGGGCCCTGGGGTTGGTCGCCTATTCTTCTTACATTCGGCTTGATGCGCGTTATGGGTTGCTGCTAAGCCTTTGCGGGCTTTTATCTGCACGGCTTCTGCTGTGCGCTGTATGCGTTCAGGCGCTCATTGAGCGAGTCGGTCTAACGGATGTGCTGTGCAGCCTCTACTCCAATCCTTGCTTGTTGCTGCTTGTCCTTACTGCTGTATTCGATTGGCGGTGCATACCTTCATGTAGGTCATGTTGCGACCTATCATCACGTCCTCGTATCATCGTTCGTGCCAGTGTCTGCATGCCGTTTTGGTTGCCGGTACACGGTGTCGTCATCCCTTTGCATTCGCCTGTTTGCTTTGAGGGCTCTATGGGACCCGCTGCAAGGGTATTTCCAAACAAACTAGCCATTAATCTGCACAAATAGGAGAAACCGATGCGTATATGTCTACAAAAGGAATAACCGATACACGCCAGGTAAAGCACAGGTTCGGTAAGCAATCGGCTAAAATCGCTTGCGTTGCATACGACTCTGCAAAAGCCCTCGAACGCATCCTTATGCACCCTTATCCGGAAACTGTTCATTGCGCGCGTTCGCTTGTTCAAACAAAAACGCCCCGCGAGCAATCTCGCGGGGCGTGAATACCTTGGTTGTGGGCACCAAGCAACTATGTAGTTAGGTCCTATTTGTGGAAGTACCTACGCTGCTCGTACTTCGGCTCGCAGCAGATGTTGATGCCGAGCGTGCGGTAGAGCTTCTCGTCGGTGGGGCTCAAGATCACGCTGAAGAACGCATCGCAGCCGCGCAGCTGATCGGCTGCATCCACCAGCTGCTTGGCAACCGGGTCGGTGGCGCTAGACACGGAAAGCGCTAACAGCGTTTCATCGGAATGCAGGCGCGGGTTCTTCGCGTGCAGCGTGGAGGTCTTCAGGTCGCAGATGGGCTCGATAACCTCGTCGGAGATGACGAAAAGATCCTCGTCAACACCAGCCACGCCTTTGAGCGCGTTCATAAGCAGCGAAGAAGCTGCGCCCAGCAAATCGGACGTCTTGCCGGTGACCACGCGGCCATCGGGCAGCACCATGGCGCCAGCCGGAGCGCCGGTCGCCTCGGCCTTGAGCAGGGCGGCCGAGCGTGCGGGCGAGAAGTTCGTGTCCACGCCCACCTGGTTCATCAAAAGCTCCAGGTGCTCCACGTACTCGTGATGCAAACCGGTGCGGCGCTCGTCCACCGCGGCTTGGAAGTAGCGGCGTACGATCTCCATCTTCGCAGCCTCGCGACATGCCTCGTCGTCGACGATGGCCATGCCGGCCATGTTCACGCCCATGTCAGTGGGGGACTGGTAGGGGCTCGTGCCCAGGATGCGCTCCATCATGGCCTTAAGCACCGGGAAGATCTCAACGTCGCGGTTGTAATTGACCGTGGTTTCCCCATACGCCTCAAGATGGAAAGGGTCGATGGTGTTGGCGTCGTCCAGGTCAACGGTTGCAGCCTCGTACGCCACATTCACCGGGTGCTTGAGCGGAAGGTTCCAAATGGGGAAGGTCTCGTACTTCGCGTAGCCCGCCTCGACGCCGCGCTCGTGCTCGTGGTAGAGCTGGGAGAGGCACGTGGCCATTTTGCCGGAGCCGGGGCCGGGAGCGGTGACCACTACCAAGGGGTGCGTGGTTTCCACGAACTCGTTTTTGCCGTAGCCTTCCGACGAGACGATGCGCGCCGTATCGTAGGGATACCCGGCGATGGGGTAGTGCAGGTAGCTCTTGATGCCCAGGCTGTCTAGGCGATGGCGGAATGCCAGCGCGTTGGGCTGGTTCTCGAAGCGGGTGATCACCACGCCGGCGGTGGCGAAACCCATGGAGCGGAAGATATCCAGCAAGCGCAGGACGTCTTCGTCATAGGTGATGCCCAAATCGCCGCGCACCTTGTTCTTCTCGATATCGTTGGCGTTGATGGCGATGATGATCTCAACGTCCTCGGCCATCTGCTGCAGCATACGGATCTTGCTGTCGGGCTGAAAGCCCGGCAGCACGCGCGAGGCATGGTAGTCGTCGAACAGCTTGCCGCCGAACTCCAGATACAGCTTGCCGCCGAACTGGCCGATCCTTTCGCGGATGTGCTCAGCCTGCAAAGCCAGGTATTTATCGTTGTCGAAACCGATGCGCATGGGCGCAACCCCTTTCCATGATGGTAGGTTTAACCGAACCAGTATAAGGTTCGCGCGCGAAAGCGAGAAGAGATGTGCCCATCAACACGCGAAAAGCGGAGATGAAGCCAGAGCGATCGCGTCCGATAAAGAAGGCGAAGGGAAGCGCAGTGGCACGTCCTTCGGTCCGGCATGATGACGTTCGGCTTTGCCGGGCCGGTTCCGCATAAGCCGGAAAGGCGGCGAGGCCTCCCTTGCCGTCCATCTCGTTTCGGTTTCGTTTCCCCTCTGTTAAAAGGTTCGCGCGGCGCTGCGGGAGAAGTTGCGCGGCGCGTACAATAAACCAACGTTTGGAGTTTGCCGTTGGCGTGCTGCAGGCGTATCGGCCTAGGCGCAGCGTGATCGGCGGTGGGGAAATACACCGGTTTTTAAGCGCGAAGGAGAACTATGGCCAAGCATATTTTCGTAACCGGCGGCGTCGTGTCGTCTTTGGGCAAGGGTATCACGGCCGCCTCCCTGGGGCATTTGCTGAAGGCCCGCGGCTACAAGGTGACCATGCAGAAGATGGACCCGTACCTCAACGTGGACCCGGGCACCATGAGCCCGTTTCAGCATGGCGAGGTCTTCGTTACCGAAGACGGTCACGAAGGCGATCTTGACCTGGGGCATTACGAGCGATTCATCGACGAGAACCTGTCCCGCGAATCGAACTTCACGCAGGGTTCCATTTACAAAACCCTTATCGCCCGCGAGCGTCGCGGCGACTTCCTCGGCGGCACGGTGCAGGTGATCCCGCACGTCACCGAGGCTATCAAGGAGCGCCTGCGCCGCATCGCCGATCAGTCCGGCGCCGACATCGTCATCTCCGAGATCGGCGGCACCATCGGCGACATCGAGTCGCAGCCCTTCATCGAGGCCGCGCGTCAGTTCAGGAAGGAAAAGGAGCGCGGCGACGTTTTGTTCATCCATGTCACGCTGGTTCCTTACATCGCCGCAGCCCACGAGGTGAAGACCAAGCCCACGCAGCATTCCGTCAAGGAGTTGCGCTCCATCGGCGTGCAGCCCGACTTCATCGTCTGCCGCAGCGACCACGAGATTTCGGACAAGGTACGCGAGAAGATCGCCTTGTTCTGCGACGTGCGACCTGACGAGGTGCTCGCGTGCACCGATAGCCCTTCTATCTACGAGGTGCCGTTCGGCTTGTACGATCAGCGTTTCGACGTGAAGGTGCTCGATCGCCTGGGCCTTCCCGAGCGTCAAATCGACTTGAGCCCCCTGCGCTCCTTCGTGGATGCGGCCGCTCATGTGGAGCATGACTGCGACGTGGCCATCGTCGGCAAGTACACCAGCCTGCCGGACGCGTACCTTTCGGTCATCGAGGCGCTGCATCATGCGGGCGTCTACAACAACACCCAGGTCAACGTGCATCTTATCGATGGCGAAGAACTTAATGACGGCAACGTCGAAGAGGTGCTGGGGTCCATGGACGGCATCCTGGTGCCCGGCGGCTTCGGCCAGCGCGCCTTCGAAGGCAAGATCTGCGCGGTGCGCTACGCCCGCACGCATGATGTGCCGTTTTTGGGCATCTGCCTGGGCATGCAGGCGGCGGTGTGCGAGTTTGCGCGCGATGTGGCGGGCATGCCCGGCGCGACGTCTGCGGAGTTCGACGAGAACGCCGAGTTCCCCGTGATCGACCTGATGCCCGAGCAGGAGGATGTCGAGGACAAGGGCGGTACCATGCGACTGGGCGCCTACCCGTGCAAGGTCGCTCCCGCGTCCATGGCCTTCAAGGCCTACGGCGAGGAGCTCATCTACGAGCGCCATCGCCATCGCTATGAGGTGAACAACGCGTTCCGCGACCGCTTGGCGGAAGCGGGCCTGGTCATCTCAGGCGTTTCTCCTGATGGTCGCCTGGTTGAGATGATCGAGCTGCCCGACCATCCATGGTTCGTGGCAAGCCAGGGCCATCCTGAGTTCAAAAGCCGTCCGACCAGGCCACACCCCTTGTTCCGCGACTTCGTCGCCGCGGCACTGGATCATCGCGAGTAATCCGGCAGGTTCCGGGGTTCGGACTAAACCGGTTGAAGGTTTACATAATGTTGTTGTTGCGAAAAGGCCGCCGTATCGGGCGGCCTTTTCGCGTGCTGGGGTATATAAAGATGGACCGATAGGGAAGGAAGCGCTAGTGGACGAGAGCATCGATACCGACGATCTAATCGATTTGGCGGCAGAGTACATCGCCTATCTGCGCATCGAGCGAGGCAGCTCGCCGCGCACCATCGAGGCCTACGAGGCCGACCTGGAAACCTACCGGGATTTCCTGTCTTCGCAGGGCATCGAGAAGCTCTCGCAGGTGTCGCGCGAGTCTATCGTGGCGTACCAGGAGCATCTGTTCGCGCAGGGCTACGCCGCCTCGACGGTGTGCCGAAGAGCGTCGGTGGTGAAGGGCTTTCACCGGTTTTGCGTGGCCGAGGACTACACCGAAAGCAACCCTGCGGCAGGGCTGCCGCTGCCGAAAACCCCGGAGCGCCTGCCCGACGTTCTGTCCATCGACCAGGTGCAACACTTATTCGAAGAGCTTGAGGGGCAGGAGGGCGGTCCTGCGGCAGCGCGCAACCACGCCATGCTCGAGGTGCTCTACGGATGCGGTCTGCGCGTCAGCGAGCTGTGCGGCCTCGACCTGTCCGACGTGATGCTCGACCAGGGGTATCTGCTCGTGCTCGGCAAGGGCGGTAAGCAGCGCATCTCCCCCATATCGGGTGCGGCGGCAACTGCGTTGGCCGACTACTTGGAGAGCGCACGCCCGCAGCTGTGCAAGCCTTACGCCAAACCCACCGATGCCGTGTTCTTGAACGCTCGCGGCGGCCGCCTGACGCGCCAAAGCGTGTTCAAAGTGGTGGCGCGAGCGGGCCTTGCCATCGGCGTGGACAACCTGCATCCGCACACGCTGCGCCATTCGTTCGCCACGCATATGCTGCAGGGCGGGGCGGACCTGCGCGTTATCCAGGACATCCTGGGGCATTCCGACATCTCCACCACGCAGGTATACACCCACGTCGATCGCAGCCACCTGCGCGAGGAATACCTGCACGCGCACCCGCGCGCGTAAAGGTTGGGGAGCGAAAGCATTCGCAACCGTATTCAACCGGTCCCGCTATCGGTTACAGACGGTTACCGGTATCATTTCTCGCGATGCGTCGGCGGACAACGGACAGCGCCTTGCGCAGCGCGGCAGCAGCCACCGCGCCAACGCCTCCCACTTTGTCCCACTCATCCCACATCGCCCCACGCCACCGAATCCGCACAAATGCAATCCCACTTCATCCCACCCCATTTTCGCCCTTAGGCAAATCTATATATTGTGGTTGGCGAAGCACCTTGCGCACCATATGGAAACCACCCCCGAAAACACCTGTTTTACGAATGAATCAGGCAGGTTACAAGGGGTCAACGCCTGTGCAAAACCGCCCAAAACGTGCCGCAAGATGTTGCGAAGTGGGATGAAGTGGGGTAGAATCCCAAACACCGAACGGAACAAACGGAAAGCAGCGGAAGGAAGGCATGGCAGAAGGCGTCGACAAGCCGATCGACATGAACGGCTCCTACCGACATAAGGTAGACGCCAAGGGCCGTATGTCCCTGCCCGCCGCGTTTCGCAAAGTCCTTTCGGAAGATCTGGTGGTAACCCTCAGCCCCGATGACGAGTGCCTGTACGCATTCGAGCCTCAGGCGTTCGAGGACTGGATCGTGTCGCTGTTCGAAAGCAAGTTCGGCGGCTACGACCCCACGTCCAAGGCCCACGTCGGCTTGCGTCGCAAGCTGAAGAGCCGCGCCAACAACGTCAGCGTCGACAACGCCGGGCGCATCGGCATCCCCGCCGAGCTGCGTCAGAAGGCCGGCATCGACAAGGACGTCGTCGCACTGGGCAACACGGGCTACTTCGAGATCTGGGACGCAAAGCGCTTCGATGAGCAGGATGACGACATCGACTTGAGCGTGTTGTTCAGCTAATCGGAAGGCGTGAGCGAATTGGCAAACCAAGAGTTTCGGCATATACCGGTCCTGCTCCCCGAGTGCCTCGAGCACTTGAACCTCAAACCGCAGCAGACGTTCGTGGACGCAACGCTCGGCGGGGCAGGGCATTCCTTCGAAGTTGCCCAGCGCATCGGATGCGGGGGCACCCTCATCGGCATCGATCAGGACGACGTGGCGCTTGCCGCGGCCGCCCGCAAACTCGGCTCGCTGCCCGATGAGCTGCGCCCGCATCTGGAACTGGTGCGCAACAACTTCGGCAACATGGACGAAGCGCTTCTGAGCGTGGATGTTCCCGGTGTTGACGCGTTCTTGTTCGACATCGGCGTATCCTCCGTTCAGATCGACACGCCATCACGGGGCTTCTCCTTCAAGGAGGACGGCCCGCTTGATATGAGGATG
Source organism: Eggerthella sp. AM16-19 (assembly GCF_003474385.1). NCBI lineage: Bacteria > Bacillati > Actinomycetota > Coriobacteriia > Eggerthellales > Eggerthellaceae > Eggerthella > Eggerthella sp. AM16-19. The sequence goes on along the minus strand of NZ_QUCY01000012.1, from coordinate 28,517 downwards.
GATCCGGGGAAAAACACCCTAACCGCAGCAGAGGTCGTGAACACCTACAACGCAGCAGACCTCACTCGGATCATCCGCTCCTACTCCGATGAGCGGTGGGCCAGCCGCATCGCGGACTTCATCGTCCGCGCCCGCGAGAAGGCCCCGCTTGAAACGAGCGCGCAGCTGGTCGACGTCATCAAGGCGGCCATCCCGGCAAGCGCGCGCCGCGCTGGCGGGCACCCTGCCAAACGCACGTTCCAAGCCCTGCGCATCGAAGTCAACGGTGAGCTCGACGTTCTGAAAAGCGGCCTGGAAGCTGCCATCCGCTGGGCGAACCCCGGCGGGCGCATCTGCGTGATCAGCTACCACTCGCTTGAGGACCGCATCGTCAAGGATATGTTCCAAAGCTTCGCGAACCGTTGCACCTGCCCGCCCGATCTTCCGGTGTGCATGTGCGGCAAGGAGCCGATACTCAAGGTGCTTACCCGAAAGCCCATCGTCCCCACGGCCGATGAGATAGCGCGAAACCCCCGCGCCCGCAGCGCCAAGCTGCGCGTGGCGCAGAAGCTGTAGCGCAGCACGACGACAGCAACAACACGACAACCGAGCGAACCCGTTCGCGCAACGTGCCACCGTAAACGAAGCAGAAACACGAAAGGAGGTGGAGCATGAGCGCCCAGCCTGCGTATTCCCTGTATCCCGAACGCGCCGTCGAGCGCGCCCCGCGCACGCGCATCTCCGTCGTGCCCGGCCAGCGCACCCGCTCCGCCGCTCCCGCCTCCACCGTCACGCCCGGCCTCGTGCTGAAGGCGGCGATCATCGTCATGGCGGTTTTGGCCCTGGTGGGCATCGCAAGCCTCACCCTTTCGGCGGCCACCGTGACCACCTCCATGCAATCCCAGGCGCTTTCCAGCCAGATCGATGATGCCCGTGCGCAGGGCAGCTCGCTCGAGGTCACGCAAAGCCTGCTTTCCAACTCCACCCGCGTGCGCATGCAGGCCGAGAAGCTCGGCATGGCGGCGCCTGCGGAAGTGGGTACCATCAACATGCCCGAAGACGTGGTTTCCACCAACGACGATGGGTCGCTTTCCCTGTCCCGCAGCGTGGAGACCGCCACCAACGCCGGGGAGTAGCCCGTTATGCAGAATCGAAACCGCCCGCCTCGCAACGACGGCGGCGCCCGCGATGCCCAGCGTCGCGCGAACAACAGCAGATCAGGCCGTTCGTCAGGCCAACACGCAAGCCGCACCGACGCCCGCAGCGCATATCGCTCCGGGCGTCACGGCGCTTCGGGGCAGGGCCGTTCCCGCAACGCGCGCTCTGAGCGCGATGTGCGCACGTTTCGCTCGCGAAACGGCGAATCCCGCCGTCAGCCCGCCCAGCCTAAAAGCGGCGCCGCGGGCTTCCTTGCGTTCCTCAATGCCGAGCGCGCGCTTGCGCCGCTGTTCCTGTTCGGCCTTGTCGTGGCGCTGTTCTTCGGCAAGCTCGTGTGGCTGCAGGTCATCAAGGCCCCCGAGTTCACCGAGCAGTCCCAGGCGCAGCGCACGTCCAAGATCGTGCTCGAGCCGCGCCGCGGCACCATATACGATCGCAACGGGGTGGTGCTCGCCACCAGCGTCGACGCGACCACCATCTACGTCAACCCCGTCGAGGTGAGCGACCCCAACCTGACCGCGGGCATCCTCGCGCAGGTGCTCGGCGGCGAGGCGAAGGACTATCTGGAAAAGGTCACCGCCAGCGACACGTACTATTCCATCATCAAGCGCAAGGCCGACACGAGCGTCGGCGACGAGGTCAGGCAGCTGGCCTCCGAGCGCGTCGAGGAGGCTCAGAATAAGGAGACGGCCGACGCCAAGGCGGCGGGTCGCAAAGCCGAGACCATCGCCTCGGGCATCCATTACGTCTCCGAGAGCCGTCGCGAGTATCCTAATGCCCAGGTGGGCGGCCAGGTGGTCGGCGCGTGCAGCATCGGCGTGGATTCGGACACGAACCGCGAATACTATTACGGCATCTGCGGCCTCGAGGCGCAGTACAACGACGTGCTCTCCGGCACGCCGGGCTACATGGAGCAGGAATACGGCCAGACCGGCCAGCTCATTCCTAGCGGCACGCACGAGAAGGTGGACGCCATCGACGGGCAGGACATCGTCGTGTCCATCGACATCGAGCTACAGCGCCAGGTCGAGGAATCCCTGACGTCGGGCTGCAAGGGCCTCAACGCCACGGGCGGCTCGGCCGTGCTCATGGACGGCTCCACCGGCGAGATCTACGCTGCCGCATCCCTTCCGCTGTTCAACCCCGCCGATCGAAGCGAGGTCAAGGAAGGCGCCATGCAGCTCAAGGCCGTCACCGACCTGTTCGAGCCCGGCTCCATCTTCAAGTCGGTCTCGGCAATGGCCATCTTGGAAACGGGCACGCTCACGCCCGATTCCGAGCTTTTCTGCCCGGCTTCGATCACCGCGGACGGCTATACCATCTCCGACGCCCACGAGCGCGGCGACGCCACGTTCACGCTGCGCCAGATCCTCGACCAGTCCTCCAACGTCGGCATCTCGCTTGCCACGGAGAAGATGGGCTTCGAGGAGCTGTACAACCACATCGTCCGCTACAACCTGCACTCGGACACCGGCGTGGATTATCCCGGCGAAGGGGAGGAGGGAACCGACGTGCTCGGCATGCTCGCGCCCTACGACCAGTGGTCGGCGGTCCAGGCGTACAACGTCTCGTTCGGCCAGGGCGTGTCGGTCACCCCGCTGCAGATGACGCGCTTCTACGGCGCCATCGTCAACAACGGCGTCGAGTGCGTGCCGCACTTCCTCATCGGCATGCCGCAAAGCGGCACCACGCCCGCCTACGGCACCACCCAGGTCATCGAGAACACCGATGCCCTCGGCGACATGCAGTCGATGCTCAAGACCGTCGTCACCGACGGCACGGGCAAAAAGGCCGCTATCGACGGATTCAGCGTGGCGGGCAAGACCTCCACGGCCGAGATCTACGACGAGGAGAACGGCGGTTACCGCAAGAACGTGTGCAACTTGGCGTTCACGGGCTTTTTGGCGGATTCGTCAAGCAAGCTGGTGTGCTTTGTGGGCGCAAATGAGGTTCCTGGGGACGGCGTCGTCACGCCTATCTTTAAGGATATAATGACTGCAGCAATCGATCGATTCGGGATTACGTCTGAGTGAGGTATCCAAATGGGTAAGACCTGCACCGAACTGTTTGAAGGCATGGACTGCACCATCATCGGCAACGCGCAAGATGAGGTTGAGGGCATCGCCTATCGAAGTGATAAAGTCAAGCCCGGCGACGCGTTCTTCTGCATCGTCGGCATGAAAACCGACGGCCACACCTTCGCCCAGGACGCCATCGACCATGGCGCGAAGGTGCTCGTGGTGGAGCGCAAGGTCTACCTGGCCGACGCCACCGACGTCACGGAGGTCGTGGTGTCCGATACGCGCAAGGCCATGGCAGAGGCATCGGCGCGCTTCTATGACGATCCGTCGCGCGCGCTTTCGCTGGTGGGCGTCACGGGCACCAACGGCAAAACCACCACCACGTATCTGGTGGAGCATATCGCCCGCGTGGCGGGCAAGCGAACGGGCGTCATCGGTACCGTGGGCACCGTCATCGGCGATGTACACGAGAAGTCTTCGCACACCACGCCGGAATCGCCCGACCTGCAGCATCTGCTCGCCCGCATGCGCGACGCGCGCTGCGACGTGGTGGCCATGGAGGTCTCCAGCCACGCGCTCGACCTTGAGCGCACGTACGCCTCGTCGTTCGCGGTCACGGCGTTCTCCAACCTGACGCAGGACCACCTCGACTACCATCACACCTTCGAGGCCTACTTCGAGGCGAAGGCGCGCCTGTTCAGCAAGGATTACCCTGCCCGCCGCGTCATCTGCATCGACGACAAGTGGGGCAAGGAGCTGCTGCGCCGTTGCTCGGAGGCCGGCGATAGCGTGGTCACCACGGGCTTCGATCGCTCGGCTCTCATCCATCCCAAGGATGTGCAGTACTATCCCACGCACACCTCCATCACGCTCAACGTGCGCGGCTCCTACTATGAGTTCGACTACCCGCTCGTGGGCAAGTTCAACGTCGAGAACATCATGTGCGCGTTCGGCATCGGCATCCAGCTGGGCATCGGCGTGTCCACCATCATCGATGCGCTTCGCGAGGCCCCGCAGATCCCGGGCCGCCTCGAGCGCGTGCATACGCCGCATGACGGCGGCGTGTCGGTGTTCGTGGACTACGCGCACACCCCCGATGCCCTGGAGAAGGCCCTCGGGTCCATCATGGCGCTCACGCCCGGCCGCACCATCTGCGTGTTCGGCTGCGGCGGCGACCGCGATGCATCCAAGCGCCCCATCATGGGCCGCGCCGCGCTTGCGGCCGACCATGCCGTGGTCACGTCCGACAACCCCCGCACCGAGGATCCCGATGCCATCATCGCCGATATCGTGGCGGGCATGGGGCAGGGCGAGGGCCGTTTCGACGTGCAGCCCGACCGCCGCGCCGCCATCGCGCGCGCCATCCAGCTTGCAAAGCCCGGCGATTCCATCCTCGTTGCCGGCAAGGGCCACGAGGACTATCAGCTGGTAGGCAAGGAAGTGCTCTCCTTCGACGACCGCGTCGTCGCCCGCGAGGAGCTTGAACGTGCATTCGGCGAAGGAGCTTGTGAGTAACCAATGCGTTTCACCATCGACGAAGCCGCCCGTGCCACGGGCGGCTCCTTTTCCATCGACCCTGTAAACGATCAGGCGGAGATCACCAGCTTGACCTGGGATTCCCGCAACGTCGAACCCGGGGCGCTCTACGTTGCGCTGCCCGGTGAGCGGGTGGACGGGCATGCCTTCGCCGCCTCCTCCGTGGCGGCGGGCGCGGTGTGCGTGCTCGCGCAGCACGCGCTCGACCAGGCTTCGGACGACGAGATCGCAGCCGTCGGGGCCGCCGTTATCCAGGTCCCCGATACCCAGGCCGCCGTCACGGCGCTTGCGCGCGCATGGCGAGACCGTCTCGAGGGCCGCGTCATCGGCATCACCGGGTCCACGGGTAAAACCACCACGAAGAACCTCGTGCGCGACGTGCTCGCCGCAGCTGGCAGCGTGTGCGCAACGAAGGGCAACCAGAACAACGAGCTCGGCGTCCCCAACACCGTGCTGGCCGCTCAGGCCGACACGCGAAACGTCATCGTCGAGATGGGCATGCGCGGCCTTCATCAGCTCGAGGAGCTGTGCGGGTTCGTGCGCCCGCAATGGGGCCTTGTCACCAACGTCGGCGAAAGCCACATCGAGCTTCTGGGCAGCCGCGAGAACATCGCGCGCGCCAAAGCCGAGCTCCTCGAGGCGTTGCCCGCAGGCGGCATGGCGTTCGTCAACGCCGCGAACGATATGACCCCGAAGCTGCTCGAGTTCGCCAACCTGGACTCCCGTGGCGTCACGTGCGTGCTCTACGATGGCACCGCTCAGGCCGCCGAGCGTCGTGCGGCCCTTTCCGCCGTCGACGCGGCGCGTCCTGCCGTGTGGTCCGAGGATGTGCGTCTCGATGCGTCGGGCTGCCCGCGTTTTGCGCTGTGCGCCTGCGGGTTCGACGGTATGCCCGAGCCCGTGCGCGTGGAATGCGCCCTTGAGCTGCGCGGCATGCACAACGTGTCCAACGCCTGCTCCGCCGCCGCCGTTGGATTCGCCGCCGGCATGGAGGCCGCGCAGGTTGCGGCGGCGCTTTCGGGCGCCAAGCCCGAGGCGGGCCGCCAAGAGGTCATCGAGGCTCCGGGCGGCTTCACCGTCGTCAACGACGCCTACAATGCGAACCCCGATTCCATGCGCGCGTCGCTTTCCACGTTCGCCGCGCTCGATGTCGCCGGAGCGCGCATCGCGGTGCTCGGCGACATGGGCGAGCTCGGCTCGTTCGCGCCGCAGCTTCACGAGGAAGTGGGCGCCTTCGCCGCCGAATGCGGCCTTGACCGCCTTGTGTGCGTCGGGCAGCTTGCGCAGGGCATTGCGGCAGGCGCGCAAAAGGCCGGCATGCCGGCTGATCGCATCGTTCTCGTCGCCGACGGGGCCGCCGCGCTCGCCGACGTTCGCGAGTATGCCGCCTCCGGCAGCGCGGTGCTCGTGAAGGCCTCGCATTTCATGGGCCTTGAGAAAGTGGTGGAAGGATTGGTTGAATAGCTATGTTGCACATATTCGCGTCATACCCCACGTTTTTGGTGTTCGTGGCCATCGTGGTCGCCATTGCGGTCACCATGGTGCTTATGCCGGCGTGGATCAAGTTCCTCAAATCTAGCCATATCGGCCAACAGGTGCGCGCTGACGGCCCTGAAAGCCACTTGGTGAAGCAGGGCACGCCCACCATGGGCGGTGTCATCATGCTCGTCTCCGTCATCCTCACGGCGCTCGTGGTGGGCCATCCCACGCCTGAAACGTTCGCGCTGCTCATCGCCACCGTCCTCACGGGCTGCCTGGGCCTTATCGATGACGCCGAGAAAGTGGTCAAGGAGCGCAGCCTGGGCCTTACCCCGAAAGCCAAGCTGGTGGGCCAGTTCGTCATCGCCACGGTGTTCGGCCTGGTGGCCGTCAACGTGATGGGCATCGCCCCCACGGTCGAGATCCCGTTCGTCTACACGTTCGACCTTGGCGTGCTCACCACGCATTTCGGCTCCGTGGAGGTGCCGTGGCTCTACATCCTGTTCGTGGACATCCTGCTCATGGGCATGTGCAACGCCGTCAACCTCACCGACGGCCTTGACGGCCTGGCAGCAGGCACGGTCATGATCGTCATGATCGTCATGGCGGCCATCGCATACCGCTCAGACATGCTTGACTCCGCAATCTTCGCCGCCGCGCTCGCCGGCGCCTGCGTGGGCTTTCTCTGGTTCAACTCGTTTCCCGCCGACATCTTCATGGGCGACACGGGCTCCCTCGCCCTCGGCATGGCGCTCGGCTGCCTTGCGGTGTTCACCAAGTCCGAGTTCATCGTGCTCGTCATCGGCGGCCTGTTCGTGGCCGAGGCCCTGTCGGTCATGATCCAGGTGTTCTACTACAAGAAAACCCATAAGCGCATCTTCCTGATGGCCCCGCTCCATCATCATTTCGAGAAGAAGGGCTGGTCCGAAACGAAGGTCGTCGTGCGCTTCTGGATCGTCTCCGGCGTGCTGGCCGCGCTCGGCTTCGCCGTGTACTTCGCAGAAACCTTGATGGCGGTGGCATAGGGTATGGAGAACCAGAAGATGCTTGCAGGCAAGAAACACGCTCCCGAAAGCTTGGGCCGCGTCCTCGTGCTCGGTCTGGGCAAGTCCGGCCACGATGCTGTCGATTACCTCATGGCGCAGCTCGGCGGCCGCGTGGCCCAGCTGGCCGTGTTCGGCGGGCAGCCCAATGCCGCTTCCGATGCGTATGCGGGCAAGGCGCGCGACCGCGGCGCCATCGTCGAGTTCGGCGAGGGCGCGGTCGATCGCTTAGCGCAAGCGTGTGGAGGGCATTTCGAGCTGTGCATCGCAAGCCCGGGCATCTCCGAGTTCTCCGACCTGTACCGCTCGGCCGCTGCCGTAAGCGACGAGGTCGTCAGCGAGGTCGAGCTCGCATGGCGCGAGTCCGATGACTCCAGCACGTGGGTCGCCGTCACGGGCACCAACGGCAAGACCACCGTCACGGCGTTGACCAACCATCTGCTTCGCGCCGCGGGTATGGCAAGCGCCGCTGTCGGCAACATCGGCGACACGTGCATCTCCGCCGTGGCCGCCGGCGAAACCGACGTCTACGTGGCCGAGGTGTCGTCGTATCAGCTCACATCCACGAAGCTGTTCGCGCCCAATGTGGCCGTGCTGCTCAACATCACGCCCGACCATCTGCATTGGCACCATACGCTGGAAAACTATGCCGCCGCCAAGATGAAGGTGCTCGACAACTTGTCTCAGGTTCCCGGCTCGGTCGCGGTCATGGACGCCTCCAACGACGTCGTCCGCGCCGAGGTCCGCCGTCTGCGCAGCATTGATGGCGGATGCGGTTTCGCCATCGTGCCCATGGGCACGGCAGAGGGCTTGCAGGGCGACATGCGCGCACGTTGCGGTGCCGACAACGCCGCGTTCATCAACGGCGAAGGCGAGCTCGTCGTGGCCCTCAAGGGGCAGGAGCATGCCCTCATCAACGCCGATCGCCTCAAGATCAAGGGCGCGCACAACGCCGGCAACGCGCTTGCCGCCGCCGCGGCGGCGCTGGCCGCCGGCGCTTCCGACGAGGCCGTGTGCGAGGCGCTTGCCACGTTCAGCCCGCTCGAGCATCGCATCGAGCCTTGCGGCACCGTGCGCGGCGCCGAATGCTATAACGATTCGAAGGCCACCAACGTCGACGCCACGCTCAAGGCGCTGGCGGCGTTCCCTCATACCCGTCCCATCGTGCTGCTCGGCGGCGACGACAAGGGCACCGATCTGGCCGACCTGGTCGCGGCGGCCCATGCCCACACGCGCGCCGTGGTGTGCTTCGGCGCGGCGGGCGCCCGCTTCTTCCAGGCGTTCAAGGAGCAAGGTGCTCAGGCGCCGGCGGATTTCCAACTGCTCACGGCGAACAATATGGAGTCTGCGCTTGACGTCGCGCTCGAACAGGCGAAGGCTGGGGAAGTGGTGTTGCTTTCGCCCGCCTGCGCATCGTTCGACGAGTTCCACTCCTTCGAGGAGCGCGGCGAGGTCTTCAAGAAGCTCGTGGCCGCTCGCGCGGCCAAGCTTGGCGCGTAAGGGCGGTTTTACATGCTTTCCGCGCGCAATAGGCGCTCCGATGCAGAATCGGTCATCTGGCCCCAGGTGCTGCTTGTGGTGGCCGTGGTGGCCCTCACGCTCATCGGCTTCGTCATGATCTACTCGGCCTCGCAGGTTACCATCCTTTCCGAGGCCGCCACGAACTACTATGCCGACACCGAGGCGGGTCAGTACCTGCGCGATACCATTTCATATTCGGACTACATCGCACAGCAAAACCCTTCGGCGAAGCTCATCAGCCAGTTCATCTACTCTCTGGCCGGCATCGTCATCGCCGTGGCTATCTGGTTCATGCTCCCCCGCAGCGGTTGGAAGGGCGCCATCGTCAAAGGCTATTGGGGAGTATGCGTAGCGCTGCTCGTCATCACGTTCCTCTTCGGAGCCGCGGCGCTCGGCGCCCAGCGCTGGATCGTCATCGGTCCGTTTTCGCTGCAGCCCTCGGAGTTCGCCAAGATCGCCATCGTGCTCATGGCCGCCAACCTTATGGACGACCTCAACGAAGGGGCTGAGTTCAACGCCACCATGCTCAGGGCTGCGATCTACGTGGCCGCCCCCACGTTGTTTTTGCTGTTCACGCAATCGGACCTGGGAACCACCATCATCATCTTCGTGGGCGTATACGCGGTGCTGTGGTTCGGCGGCGCTCCCGGTAAGCTCATGCTCGCCATCGCCGGCGTCGCCGTCCTTGCGGTCATCGCCATCGTCTTGTTCGGCTCGGGCTATCGCCAGGACCGCTTCGTGGTGTACAACCCTTGGAACGACGGCGAAGGCGGCAGGGGCAACGGTTACCAGACCATCCACTCGTTCTACGCGTTCGCCGAGGGCGGCCTGTTCGGCGTGGGCCTGGGCAATTCCAGCGAGAAGTACGACTACCTCCCCGAGGCCGAGACCGACTTCGTGTTCTCCATCATCGGCGAGGAGTTCGGCATGCTCGGCGCTCTCGTGGTCATCGCGCTGTTCTGCTGCATCCTGTTCGCCGGCATGCGCATCGCGAGCGCCGCGGCAACGCCCAACGAGCGCATCGTGGCGGGCAGCGTCACCATCATGCTCGTGTTCCAGGCGTTTCTGAACATGGGCTGCGTCATCGGCCTCGTGCCCACCACGGGCAAGCCTTTGCCGTTCGTGTCCGCAGGCGGCTCGTCGCTTATCGCGTCACTCATGATGGTCGGCATCATCATGGCCGTTGCACGAAACGCCGATAACACCACCGTCTACGATCGACGCCGCGCGAACCTGCGCGTCGTGCGCGCGGTCGACGACGATTTCAACGGCTCCCGCAACGCCTTGCGCGGCCGCGGCAGCGCCGAATCGCGCACGCGCGCCCCGCAAGGTGCGCGGCGCCGTCAAACGCATTCTTCATCCCGGAGGTGACATCATGCGCATAGTCCTTTCCGGCGGCGGTACCGCCGGCCACATCAATCCGGCCCTCGCGCTTGCCGATGTGCTGCGCGAACGCGGGCATGAGGTGCTCTTCGCCGGGACGCCCGGCGGCATCGAGTCGCGCCTCGTCCCCGCGGCGGGCATCCCGTACAAAGCCTTCGAGGCCGCGGGCTTCAACCGCAATCATCCGCTCACGTTGCCGAAGGCCGTCATGAAGATCCAGCGTTCCACGAAGCTGGCGCGCAAGTGGTTTTCCGAGGTCCATCCCGACTGCGTGGTGGGTTTCGGCGGCTACGTATGCATCCCGGTCGCCCGTGCTGCCGAGCAGTGCGGCATCCCCGTGGTGGTCCACGAGCAGAACTCGGTCATGGGCATGGCGAACAAGTACCTGGCTCGTAGGGCCCGCGCCGTGTGCCTGACCTACGACCATGCCGCTCGGGCGCTTTCCGACAAAAGCCATGTCGTGCTCACCGGCAACCCCGTGCGCGCTAGCGTGTTCGCCGCAACGCGCGCCGAGGGCCGTGCCGCGTTCGGCGTTCCCGAGGATGCGCGCATGCTTCTCGTCACCGGGGGAAGCTTGGGTGCACGCCATCTCAACGCGGCCATCGTTCAGCGCAAGGATATGCTGCTCGGCTACCCCGACCTGCATATCGTGCACGTCACGGGCCCCAAGGAGCTCGATAGCGTCACCGAGCAGCTGGCCCTGACCGACGAGCAGGCAAAGCGCTGGCACCTCATGGGCTATACCGACCAGATGGGCCTTGCCATGGCCGCCGCCGATGCCATCGTCAGCCGCGCGGGCGCCACGTCGCTCGCCGAGATCTCGGCCCGTCATCTCCCGGCGCTGCTCGTGCCGTTCCCGTACGCCACCGAGGACCATCAGACCACGAACGCCCGCGCATGCGTGGAAGCGGGCGCGGCCTTCCTCGTGGCCGACGCCGACGTCGAGGGCGCGCAGTTCACCGACTACCTCAAAACGCTCGTCGAGGATGAAAAGGCCCGTCAACGCATGTCGGCTGCAGCGGCCGCGGCGAAGACGCGTGATGCGGCGGGGCTGCTCGCTGATGTAGTCCTTAAGGCGTGCGAATCCAAGTCGGCGCAATAGGGTAAGATAATAGAGTTTGAGCAAGCACGGGCGGCCTTGGCGCCGCCCGTTTCCCGGGTGCGCCCGGGTTTCACATCATCGCGCCGCGGGCGGTTAAGGCTTCGGCGCATAGGCTTCAGGAGGCAGGCAACATGAGCGAAGAGCGCATCAAGCAGGTGCACTTCATCGGCGTCGGCGGCGTGGGCATGAGCGGTATCGCCCGCGTGGCCCACGACCAGGGCATGCAGGTGTCGGGCTCCGATATCAAGGAAAGCCGTTACACCAAGCAGCTGCGCGAGGCCGGCATCACCGTGTTCATCGGCCAGAAGGCGGAGAACATCCCCGAGGGAAACCCGGTCATCGTCATCTCCACGGCAATCCTCGAGAACAACCCCGAGCTCATCGAGGCGCGCCGTCGCGGCCTTGAGATCTGGCATCGCGCCCAGATGCTCGCGCATCTCGGCGTGGGCCTCGATACGCTCGCCGTGGCCGGCACGCACGGCAAGACCACCACGTCGTCCATGCTCGCCAGCGCGCTCGACGCGCTGGGCGCCGACCCCACCTTCCTCATCGGCGGCATCGTGCGCGCCTATGGCACCAACGCCCACTCCGGCACCGGCGACCATTACGTCGTCGAGGCCGACGAGTCCGACAAGTCGTTCACGTATCTGTCTCCCAAGGCGGTGCTCGTCACCAACATCGAGGCCGACCACCTCGACCACTACAAGGACCTTGATGAGATTTACGACAAGTTCCACGACTTCATGGGCCTTGTTCCCGAAGATGGCGTCATCGTGGCATGCGGCGAAGAGCCCCATGTGGTCGAGATCGCCCGCTCCGAGGGCCGTCGTATGTACACGTACGGCTTCAACGAGGGGTGCGACGTGCGCATCACCTCCTACGAGCCCCACGGCATCGGCAGCCGCTACACGGCGGTCATGCCCGACGGCACGCAGGTCGAGGGCACCATCAAACAGAACCCCGGCCGTCACAACGTCTTGAACGCCACGGGCGTCGTCACGCTGCTGTGGGCGCTCGGCTTCGATGCGGCCAAGGTCGCCCAGGCGCTTTCGGGCTTCGCCGGCGTTCGCCGCCGCTTCGACCTGGTCGGCGAAGTGGGCGGCGTCACCGTCGTCGACGACTATGCGCATCACCCCACCGAAATCGCCGCAACCATCTCCGCCGCAGCGGGGCTTGGCTATAAGCACGTCCATGTGCTCTTCCAGCCGCATCGCTACTCCCGCGCGCCCCTGTTCACGCAGGTGCTACACGACGAGTTCGGCGCCGCATTCGACAAGGCCGACAGCGTCACCTTCATGGATGTTTACCCGGCAGGCGAGGCCCCGGTGCCCGGCGTTTCCGGAAAGACGTTCCTCAACGTCCTGCTCGAGCACGAGGGCCATCCCCAGGCTGATTTCGTGGCCCATCGCGTCGACGTCGTCCCGCATCTCATGGACAAGCTCCAGCCGGGCGACCTGGTCATCACCATGGGCGCCGGCGACGTGACGGCCATGGGCCCGCAGATCATCGACGCGCTCCTCAAGGTGCGAGGCTAGGCTGCCATGTGCGCGCGTCACGCATGCTCGCCGCTTGAGGCGCTGCTCGTCGACAGCGCCTTCGACGCCGACGTCTATCCCGACGAGCCCATGCGCCGCCATACCATGTACCGCATCGGCGGGCCTGCGCGCTTCTATGTGCAGGTCGGTTCCATCGGCGCGCTCAAGCGCTTGGTTGCCGCCTGCCAAGAGTGCGCCATCCCGTGGGTTGCGGTCGGCCGTGGGTCGAACCTGCTCGTCTCCGACGAGGGCTTCCCGGGCGTCGTCATCGCCCTCGGGCGCGATTTCCGCGCATGCCGCTTCGACGAGGAAACCTGCAGCTTCATTGTGGGCGCCGGGGTACCGCTGTCAAGCGTTGTGCAGGAGGCGTTCCGCCGCAGCCTTTCGGGGCTTGAGTTCGCGGTGGGGACGCCGGGCACCGTCGGCGGCGCCGTGCGCATGAACGCCGGCACCCGCGAGCAGGGGATAGCGGACAGGGTGGTATCGGTCACCACGTTATCGCCGCGCTCGGGGCTCGTGCGCCGCGAGGCGGCGGATATCCAATGGGGTTACCGCTCAAGCTCGTTCGCCCCCGACGAGGTCATCGTCGAGTGCGAGCTTGCGGTCAAGCCCGCCGACCCCTATCTGCTGCGCGGGAAGATGGAGGCCGCCCACGCCCGTCGCAAGAAGACGCAACCGCTCACGCTTCCGAGCTGCGGCAGCGTGTTCAAGAATCCCGAAGGGTCGTCTGCGGGCCAGCTCATCGAGCAGGTAGGGCTCAAAGGGGAGCGCGTCGGCGGCGCGCAGATATCCGAAGTTCACGCGAACTTCATCGTGAACAGGGATAATGCTACCGCTCAGGACGTGTTGGAACTCATTAACATGGCAAGGTCGAAGGTATACGAGGCGTATGGCATCGAATTACAACCGGAAGTCCGCTTCCTCGGGTTCGCATAGGCGCGCTCAGGCGCCCCGCGGCGGGTCGCGCTCTCCGCGTGGCCCGCAGCGCCCATACAGCCCGGCGCCTGGCGCCCGGCTCACATCGGTGCGCGTAGGCGACCTTCCCCAGAGCGACCACGGCTCGCGGGCGCGACGGACCTACCAGCGTTACCTGGTGCGCCTCGGTGCCCTTGCCGCCGCGGTGGCGGCGCTCGCCATCGCGGCCGTCATCGTGTACAACTCCAGCTTGTTCACCATCGAAAGCGTTTCGGTTTCGGGTGCCGATCACCTTACCGCCTCCGACATGCAGCAGCTTGCCGGCGTGCCCGCCGGCACCACGCTTCTGCGCGTGGACGCTGCGGGCATCAAGGAGAACCTGAAAAAGGACGCATGGGTTGCCGACGCGAAGATCAAGCGCGTGTTCCCCAACACCCTGCAGATCGACATCACCGAACGCACCATCACGGCGGTGGTGGAGGTCCCCAACGAGAACGCGCAAAACTCCACGCAGTGGGCCATCGCGTCGGATGGCATGTGGCTCATGCCCATCCCCGATCGCGATTCCGAGGCGGGGCGCCGTACCAACTCGAAGGTGTACGAGGACGCCGAATCGGTGCTGCACATCACCGACGTGCCCTACGGCACCAAGCCCGCCGTCGGCTCGTACTGCACCGACGCCAACGTCAACAACGCGCTCGCCATCGTGGCCGGCATGACCACCGAGCTCGCCGACCGCGTCACCTCGGTGAAGGCCACGGAAACCGCATCCACCACGCTCACCATCAAAGACGGTCCCGACATCGTCTTCGGCACGGCGGACAACATCCGCGAGAAGGAGCGCGTGTGCCTGCAGATCATGAAGGAGCATCCCGAGGGCGTCACGTACATCAACGTGCGCACGCCCGATAGGCCCACGTGGCGTTCTTTATAGCCTCAAGCGGCCCGTGCGCGCAGGCGTGCGGGCCGCTCTGATATGTGCATGTGGTTGCCGTTGGGGGGCGAAGCGTTGCAAACCCACCCTCTTTGTGTAAAATAATCCCACGTGAATACAACCACGAGTGTGTGAAACGCAGCTCAAAGCAAGCGTAATAGTGTGGAGGAATACAATGCCAAACAATTCGGGCGAGCATCTGGCGGTCATCAAGGTCGTCGGCGTCGGCGGCGGCGGCACCAATGCCGTTAACCGCATGGTCGAGGCGGGCGTCAAGGGCGTGGAGTTCATCGCCGTCAACACCGACCGTCAGGCCCTTCTGATGTCGGATGCCGATAAGACCATCCACATCGGCGAGGAGCTCACGCGCGGCCTGGGCGCCGGCGCGAACCCCGAGGTCGGCTGCCAGGCCGCCGAGGAATCCCGTGCGGAGATCCGCGAGGCGCTGGCCGAGGCCGACATGGTCTTCGTCACCGCCGGCGAGGGCGGTGGCACCGGCACGGGCGCCGCACCCATCATCGCCGAGATCGCCCGCGAGGAAATCGGCGCGCTGACGGTGGGCATCGTCACCAAACCGTTCTCCTTCGAGGGCCGCACCCGCCGCAACCAGGCGGAGCAGGGCATCGATCTGCTGTCCCAGAAGGTCGACACGCTCATCGTCATCCCCAACGACCGTCTGCTCGAGATCGTCGACAAGAAGACCAGCATGCTCGATGCGTTCCGCATCGCCGACGACACGCTGCGTCAGGGCATCCAGGGCGTCACCGATCTAATCACCATCCCGGGCCTGATCAACCTCGACTTCGCCGACATCCGCACCGTTATGAAGGACGCCGGCACCGCCATGATGGGCATCGGCCTGTCCTCCGGCGAGAACCGCGCCCTCGACGCCGCGCAGCAGGCCACCAATTCGGCGCTGCTCGAGGCATCCATCGCCGGTGCCTCCCGTGTGCTGTTCTCCATCTCCGGCGGTCCCGACCTCACGCTTACCGAGGTCGACGAGGCTGCCCGCACCGTCGAGGCCTGCGCCGATGAGAACGCCAACATCATCTACGGTCAGATCATCGACGAGAGCATGGGCGACAGCGTGCGCATCACCGTCATCGCCACCGGCTTCAAGGTCAATGCGCCCCAGCAGTCCGCCATGGACTTCAACCGCAAGGACCTGTTCGCCTCCACGGCCGCTCCCGAGCCTGCACCGGCGCCCCAGCCGTCCACGTATTCCACGCTCACCAGCACGCCCGGCCGCTTCGCCGACGAGGACTACATCCCCGATTTTCTGAAGCGCCAGCGCTAAGGAGTAAAAGCTTTGCATACCGTGTGCGAAACATTGCCTGCACCGAAACTCGACGCGCGCCCTTGCGGCGCGCGTCGCATTTCCATGCTCACCGACGATGCGCTCTTCCAGGCCTGCGGTGTCCGCATCGCCTTCACCGGGCGCGACGGGGGGTCGAGCCAGGGGCCGTTCGCCTCGCTGAACCTCGGTGCCCACGTGCAGGACAACCTCGATCATGTCATGGAGAACCGCCGCCATGCCATGCAGGCTCTCGACGGCGAAGGTGTTCCGGTCATCGTGCCCAACCAGGTGCACGGCACCGAAATCGTCTCCATTCACGCCTCCGATGCCGCCAGCGTCGTGGCGGCCCAGCAACGTGCGCAAGCCGCTGCCGATGCGCTCGTGGTCACCACATCCAACGTGGCGGCCATGCTGTGTTTCGCCGATTGCACGCCCGTCATCGCGGTGTCGCCCACGGGGCGCTTCGCCGTGGCCCATGCGGGGTGGCGCGGGGTGGTCGGCGGCATCGCGGCTTCGTGCGTCAAGCGCCTAACACTCGAAGATGGAGCGAAAACGCCTGATGAGCAGCGCGAAATCGCTGCCGGCTACAACGTCTACATCGGCCCGCACATCCACGATTGCTGCTTCGAGGTGGGAAGCGAGGTCGAGCATCGCTTCGCCGAGCTGTTCGGGCAGGGCTGCGTTCGCCCATCGCGTCACGTCAGCATGCTCGATGCGTTGCGTGTCCAGCTTGCGGCCGTAGGCGTCGACCCTGCGCGCATCTGCGATGCAGGCATCTGCACGCAATGCAATCCGCAGCTCTATTTCTCGTACAGGGCATCCGGCGGCACCTGCGGCCGCCACGGCGCCATCGCGTTTCGAAAGGAAGCATAGCCATGTCATTCGCTCAGCATTATCAGGAAACGCTCGAAGAGCTTGCCCGCGTGTGCGCTTCGTGCGGACGTGACCCGCGCGAAGTGAAGGTCATCGCCGTGTCCAAGACGGTCGATGCGCCCGCTATCTCCGCAGCTATCGCCGCGGGAGCCCACGATTTCGGCGAGAACCGCCCCGACGTGCTTGCCGCCAAGGTGGCGCAGCTGCCGGAGCAAACCTGGCATTTCATCGGAAACGTCCAGTCGCGCAAGATCCCCGAGATCGTCGCTTGCGCATCGCTTGTGCACTCGGTTTGCAAAGAAGAGCATTTCGCCAAATTCGACCAGGCGGCCGAGCGTCTTGGCAAGGTGCAGGACATCCTGCTCGAGGTCAACGTGTCGGGGGAGGAGAGCAAAAGCGGTTTCACCCCGGATGAGGCGATTCATGCGCTGCAGCTTGCCGAGACGTTCCCCCACATCGCCGTTCGCGGCCTTATGACCATGGCCCCGCAGGGTAACCTGGATGTGGCGCGCGAGTGCTTCGAGGGTCTGGCCGCCTTGCGCGACGCGTTGCGCAGCCAGCTTCCCTCTGAGCAGGGCGCACGCTTCAATGAACTTTCCATGGGCATGAGTGAGGACTGGCGCGAGGCCGTTTGCGCGGGTGCTACCATGGTGCGGATAGGCCGAGCTCTGTTCAGCGACTCCTTCGAGTCCGTTCAGGCATAAGGCTCGCGTCCGCAATACCGAACATGCAGCGGCGGCGTCGACCGCCGTCCTTAAGAAACGAAGCAGGAGAGCGGTATGGCAATGCCCAAGTTCAACAAGCCCGAAGGCATGCTCGACAGCATCAAGTCAAAGCTCGGGTTCTCCGATGGCGGCGATTACTACGATCGCGGCCGCAAGGACTACGACGATTACGATTCCGGCGACTACGACGATTACGACGATGACTACGAAGAGGACGATGCTGCCCCCAGCTCGAACTACGATCCGTACGATTCGGTCACCACGCGTCCCGCGCGCGGCAATCATGCCCGTACGTCGGTCGGCTCGGGCGGGTATCGCCCGGCCAAGCTCGTCTCCATCGACGACGTGCGCGCGCACACCACCGTGCCCGACAGCCTGAACCGCGACCCGCTGCCGCCGCGTAAGGTCAGCTCGGCATCATTCGGCAACCGCACCATGGTGGACCCGGCGTTCACCGCTCCGGCCAACACGCCCAACGCAAGGGCTGCGGCAGCTGCCGACCAGGAGCGTTCGGAAAGCCTGAACGCCCTGTTCAGCACCACCGCCGCCGAGGCTGCCGAATCTAGCGCCGCCCCGACCGCCCAGACGGCCGCGAAGCCTATCGAAGGCGCGTTCACGGCGGCTGCTAAGGCTGCTTCCGCCGCCTCCTCGTTCGATCCGTACAAGGCCTACGAGGGCACCGCAACGGGCACGCACAGCCCCACGCGTTCGGTCACCATCGTCAAGCCCACCAGCTACGGCGAGTGCGAGAAGGTCGCAAAAGCCCTCAAAGCCGGAGACGCCGTGGTGCTCGCGCTCAAGGAAACCCCCGATGCGCTGGCTAAGCGCGTGCTCGACTTCTCGTTCGGTGTTTCGAGCGCCCTCGATGCAAGCGTCGACTGCGTCGCCGACAAGGTCTTCGTCATCGCGCGCGGGGCGGCTCTCAGCGAAGCCGAGCGTGCAAGCCTGCGTTCTCAGGGCATCCTGTAACCGTACATATCGAAACCGACCCCGGGCTTGGCGTCCGGGGCGTTAGCAAGGAGCGAAACACCCCGCATGCTCAGTTTGAAGTACCTTATCGTGTCGCTTTCCGATGCGTACAGCATGATCATCTTCGTATATGTCATGCTGTCATGGTTCCCGACCGATCGGGGCATCCTCGCAGACATCAACAACGTGCTCGCACGCATATGCGACCCGTATTTGAACCTGTTCAAGCGCCTGATCCCCCCTATTGGAGGTATGGTGGACGTAACGCCCATCGTCGCGCTGCTTGTACTACAATTCGGTGTACGTTTGTTGGTAAACTTGTTCTAGGTGCGCACCTGCGCATTCCCGCACATCAGATGAAGGGATACAAAGATGGCTATCACCTCTGCTGAAATCCATAACCAAAGCTTCTCCATCGATCGCAAGGGCTACGACGTCGACGAGGTCGATGTCTTCCTCGAGCACGTCGCCGATGAGATCGACGGCCTGAATCAGCAGATCGCCTCGCTGCAAAGCCAGATCGGCGAGGACACGTTCGCCGGCTTCGACCGCCCGGCCACCTTCGACGACGAGGTGTTCGACGAGCCCGAGCCCGAGCATGCCGCCGAGCAGGACGACCAGCCCGCAGACTCCGTCGACCCGGCCATCCTGGCCGAGAAGGATGCCGCCATCGCCGAGCGCGATGCCCGCATCGCCGAGCTCGAGAAGCAGCTCGAGTCCAAGAAGGCCGACGGCAACGCCATCGCCCAGGCGCTCATCATCGCCCAGCGCTCCGCCGACGAGATCCTGGCCAACGCCAAGGCCGATGCTGCCGCCACGATCAAGGATGCTGAGGACGAGGCCGACCGTATCCTCGACAAGGCCGAGAACGATCGCCAGAAGGTCATCGATGCCATTCACAAGCTCGAGGATGATCGCGAGGAGGCGCGCGAGGATTATCGCGACCTGCTCAATGACTTCATCACCGACGCCACTCGCAAGCTTGCCGAAATCGGCGAGAAGGCCCCGAAGGCCGCAGGCGCGCTCGCGTCCGGTCAGCATGGCCGCTATGCCACACATGTCGACTCCGAGCCGGTCGTGAAAGAGGCCGCTGCAACCGCGCCGCAAGCCCCGCTCACCGTCGATGGCTCCGATGCCTATGACGACGCGCCCGCAATCCCGGCTGCCGTTCCGGCTGCTGCCGTAACCGCTGCATCGCCCGCGGTCACCGGTTCGGTCGCTCCTGTGGCATCCAGCGTTGAGAAGGACTTCTCCGGCTTCGGCGATGCCGCCGATGATTTCGAGATCGACGATCTCGATTAATCTGCAGCGGCAAACGCCTGCAGGTTCACGGTTAGGCGAGCGCTTTCGCCTAACCTGGCAGCTTCGGCCGTTCGCCCTTGTACAGCGCTTTCGCGCAATACGCACCATAAAGCGGGGATCAAGCACAAGCTTGATCCCCGCTTTCGTCTAATTGGAAGGTTCGCCGGTCCAATAAGGTTCGGCTAAAACTCGCGTTCAGGCATCCTTCGTCGCCGGACATCGATAAGCGCGATGCCTATGAAATGAAAAAGCTCCCGAATGGGAGCCTTTTGAAAACCGCGAGCGAGTCGATAAGCCGGGTTCTGTCGTTGGACGACCATTTATCTCGAACGCGCGTCACCGCGCGTCTCAAGCACGCAACCCGAATGCACGGAAGGGCGGCCGTATGGCATTCCTATTTGCGCTTGCTCCAGATGGGGTTTTCCAAGCCACGTTGTTGCCAACGCGCTGGTGCGCTCTTACCGCACCGTTTCAGCTTTTCTCCCGCTTGCGCGGGGGAGTTTACTTTTCTGTGGCACTTTCCGTCGGGTCGCCCCGCCCAGCCGTTAGCTGGCATCTTGCCCTTTGGAGCCCGGACTTTCCTCACGCCGCTCAAGACGGCGCGCGATCGTCTGGCCCGCTCGCAGTGTGGTATTCTACCATATCGGAACCGAAACAAGGAGCATCATGACAACCTGCGCATTGGTTGGCGCCACATATTTCAACGAAAAAGATTTCATGGCACGCTATAACGAGGGGTTTTTCGACTTCATCATCGCCGTCGACGGCGGTTTCGCCCCGCTCGATCGGCTCGGCGTTGCGCCTGATATGGCCATAGGCGATTTCGATTCCCTCGGCTACGTTCCTCGTGCGAAGCGGGTTTCCCGTCACCCTGTGAACAAGGACGCATCGGATATGGAGCTTGCCCTCCAAAGAGCGGCGAACTATCACCATACCGACATCTATGTATACGGCGGCATCGGCGGCAGGCTCGATCATACGTTGGCGAACCTGCAGCTGTTCGCCGCGTACTCCGAGCGTGGGTTCTACGTTACCGGCATCGCCGAGGGATTCGCCATCCGCTGCCTTACCGGCCCCGACGTGTTCACCCTTCCCGATAACGTGGAGAAGGGCACCGTCTCGGTCTTCGCGGCAAACGATCGCGCCGAGGGCGTCATCGAGCGTGGGCTGGAGTATTCGCTTGACGACGAGCCCCTCACCAATCGAACCAGCCTCGGCCTTTCCAACGAGCTGATCGGCCAGGAGGCCACCATCGCCGTGGAGTCGGGCACGCTTTATGTCTTTTATCCTTTGCCTTGGGAAACTTCTGAGTAGCCGGGGATATAATAGCGGCCACATCAACCGTATATCGGGGGAGCTTGCTAGCGCCGTGCGCCGGGCAGGCTGAGAGGAGGCCCCGCATAAGCCTCGACCCGCCGAACCTGCATGGGTAATGCCAACGAAGGGAGCATCTATGGGTAACGAATCCTCGAACCTCATCACGCAAATCGACTTCGCCCGCGCGGGGCAGATCACGCCCGCCATGCGCGTGGTCGCCGAGAAGGAAGGCCGCAGCGCGGAGTTCATCCGCGAGGGCGTCGCCGCCGGCCGCATCGCCATCCCGGCCAACATCCACCACACGTCGCTGTCGCCCGAAGGCGTCGGCGAGGGCTTGCGCACCAAGGTAAACGTCAACCTGGGCATCTCCGGCGACCTTGCCGACGAATCCGTCGAGTGGCAGAAGGTCGATACGGCCATCGAGCTTGGCGCCGAGGCCATCATGGACCTTTCCAACAGCGGCAAAACCCAGGCGTTCCGCACCAAGCTCATCGAGAAGTCGCCTGCCATGATCGGCACCGTGCCCATGTACGACGCCATCGGCTATCTGGAGAAGGCCCTCATCGCTATCAAGGCGGAGGACTTCCTCGATGTGGTCCGCCGCCATGCCGAGGATGGCGTCGACTTCGTCACCATCCACGCCGGCATGAACCGCCGCACCATCGAATCCTTCAAGGAAACCGGCCGACTTATGAACATCGTCAGCCGCGGCGGCTCGCTCATCTTCGCCTGGATGGAGGCTACCGGCAATGAGAACCCGTTCTACGAGCATTACGATGAGGTTCTCGAGATCTTGCATGAACACGATGTGACCATCTCCATCGGCGATGCCATGCGTCCTGGTTGCACCTACGACGCAACCGACGCCGGCCAGATCGCCGAGCTCATCGAGATCGGCAAGCTCACCAAGCGCGCTTGGGACGCCGGCGTGCAGGTCATGGTGGAGGGTCCCGGTCATATGGCCCTCAATGAGATCGAGGCGAACATGCGCCTGGAGAAGCGCCTGTGCCACAACGCGCCGTTCTACGTGCTCGGCCCGCTCGTAACCGATATCGCCCCGGGCTACGACCATATCACCGCCGCCATCGGCGGCGCCGTGGCGGCCTCCTCGGGCGCCGACTTCCTGTGCTACGTCACTCCCGCCGAGCATCTGCGCCTGCCCGATGCGCAGGATGTGCGCGACGGCCTAGTCGCCACGAAGATCGCCGCGCATGCCGCCGATATCGCCAAGGGCATTCCGGGCGCCCGCGATCGTGATAACCGTATGAGCGACGCCCGTCGCCGTATGGACTGGGAAGAGCAGTTCGGCCTTGCCATCGATTCGGTTCGCCCGCGCAAGGTCTTCGAAAGCGCCCCGCCGAGCAACGAGGGCACCTGCACCATGTGCGGCAAGATGTGCGCCGTGCGCACCGTCAACACCATCATGGACGGCCTCGTCATCGACCTCGACAACGAATAAGCCGATAGCGCTGGCGTCAAAGGGAGGTTTCCGATGAAAGCAGTGCTCAGCATCGCAGGCTCCGACTCAAGCGGCGGAGCGGGCATCCAGGCCGATATCAAGACCATCGCATCGTATGGTCTGTACGCGGAAACGGTCATCACCGCCATCACGGCGCAAAACACCTGCGGCGTGCGCGCGGTGCAGGATATCTCGCCCGAAGTGGTCGGGGCGCAGATCGATGCGGTGTTCGAGGATATCCGCCCCGAAGCGGTGAAGATCGGCATGGTCTCCTCCGCCCAGATCATCAACGTCATCGCCGAGCGTCTGCGTTTCCATCAGGCGCGCAACGTGGTGCTCGACCCGGTCATGGTTGCCACCAGCGGCTCTCGTCTCATCGAGCAGCAGGCTGTCGATGCGCTGGTCTCGAACCTGGTGCCCCTGGCTGACGTTATCACCCCGAACATGCCCGAGGCCGAGGTCCTGTGCGGTTTTCCCGTCGCCGACGACGAGGGCATGATGCGGGCGGCGAAGCTGCTTTCCGGGAAAACCAACGGAGCCGTGCTCGTCAAGGGCGGTCATCGCGCCGATACTGCTGACGACCTGCTCGTTCTGCCCGATGGCCGTTACGCTTGGCTGAGGGCGAAGCGTATCGCCACCGGCAACACCCACGGAACCGGCTGCACGCTCTCCAGCGCTATCGCAAGCGGTTTGGCGCAGGGGAACGGCATCGAGCAGGCGGTTCGCCGCGCGAAAGGCTTCGTACGAGGCGCTCTGTCAACCGGCCTTGACCTTGGGCAGGGCAGCGGTCCCCTCGATCACATGTGGTGCCACGGAAAGCCGCACCTGCCGTACAACGCCTAAGCAACGGCGTCTCCGGCGCCACACCTATGCTCACGGCAACGCCGAAGGCGATCGATTGCGTGCCCATGCAGTCCGGCGGCTGTCCGGCGTGGTTGGGGATAGACGTGCGCAGCACAGCCCGTCTATCCCCGTTTTGCTGGCGTCGAAACGTTACAAATGCAAAGCGCCCCAAGAGGCTTGCCGAGCCCCCTTCTATTTCGCGGAAACGCGGAAACGGAAAGGGGCTCGCTGGCCATCTTGGGGCGCTTTCGGTCCTTCTAGGCCTCGAACACGCAGCGTCCGCCCATCCAGGTGGCGGTAACATGCGCATCCAGGATCTCGTCGTCGGCGCATGCAAGCAGGTCGGTGTCCAGCACCGCCATGTCAGCCAGCTTGCCTGTTGCCAGCACGCCCGCTTCGCCATTGCGCTGGGCGGCGGCGTCGCTGCCGGCGGTGTATGCGCGGATAGCCTCCGCGCGGCTGATAAGCTGCTCAGGGCGCCAGCCGCCTTCAGGCGCGCGCGTTTGCGGGTCGCGGCGCGTGGCGGCGCTGTACAGCACGCCCATGGAGTTCACGTCCACCACCGGCGAATCCGTGCCGAACGCAAGCGTCTCGCCTTCATCCAGCATGGTCCTGAACGGCCACATCAGCTTCACGCGCTCGTCGCCCAAGTCACGCTCGGGACCGCCCGGGTCAAGCGTCATATGCGGCGGTTGCACCGCAGCGATCACGTCAAGCTCGGCCAGGCGCTCCACGTCGCCGGGCAGGAAATTCTCCAGGTGCTCAAGGCAGTTGTGACGCCCTTCGGGAAGCGGGCCGAATTGCGCGCGGGCATCTTCGAAGATGTTCAGCGCTTCGTGGATCGCCGCATCGCCGATGGTGTGGATGCGCACAGAGTAGCCCTTCTCGGCTGCTTGCATCACCAGCGCACGCATCTTGTCGGGCTCGATGGTGGGCCTGCCGCAGTCGTCCTCGCATCGAGCGTTGCTATAAGGCTCGGTCACCCATGCGGTGTGCTGGCTGGATACGCCATCGAAGAACTGCTTGAAACCGGCGCAGCGCAGCACCGGGCCTGTATAACGCGCAGACATCGCCTCGAACCTGCTCATATCCTCAAGCAGGGTGGGGAAGAGATTCACGCGGCACGTCAGCTCGTCGGAGTCAAGCAGGCGTGCATGGACGTCGTCTCGGATGAAGTCCAGGCCGGGGTTGGCCATAAGCGACATGTCGCAAACGCTCGTGATGCCGTTTTGCGCCAACGTGCGCAAAAACCCGCGATAGGCATCGGCTATCTCGTCGTCGGAAAACGCGTTCATGATGCGCGGCATCAGCTCCATGGCGGCCGCTTCGCGCACGATGCCCGTCAGCTCGCCATCGGCATCCCTGTCGTAGCTTCCTCCCGCGGGGGGCACGCTGTCGCGATCGATCCCCAGCTCGGCCAGCGCGCAGCTGTTGAGCCACAGCGTATGCGCGTCGCCGGAGTACAGCGCCACGGGGCGGTTGGGGAACGCCTCGTCAAGCGAGTGCTTCGACGGCAGCACGGGCGGGTCCCATCGATATTCGCGCCAGCCCTGGGCCAGCAGCCATCCCTCGGGACGGCCTTCGGCGAAACGCTTCATGCGCTCAACGCAATCAGCCTCGTTTTCACCCAGGAAGTTCGTGGCCAGCGGGGAAGAGTACACCGCAGAATGGAAGAAGTGCACGTGCGAGTCATGAAAGCCGGGTGCGATGAAGGCGTCGCCGTAGTCGACCACCTCAGGTTCGGCGTTTTCGTCGGCTTCGCGGGCTAACGCAAGCGCATCTTCTTTCGATCCGACGAATGCGATCTTGTCCCCGGAAACGGCGATGGCAAGTTCCTCGGCGCTTTCGGTCAAACCGGTGAATACGCGCTTGCTGCAAAGAATGCGGTCGATTCGCATGATGGTCAACCTTTCCTCAAAACGTTGAAGGCTCGATTGCTACATCGTCCCCAGCGACGCGCCTGTCGGCCTTTCAGTTTCGTCACATGCCAGCGAGGATATATCCAATCAGCCCATCATGTCCAGTGCGATCACCCGGGTATCCAGAAGAGGCATCGCCTTATCGAGCATCGGGAAGGCGCACAGTGCATCTTCGCAAGAGTTGGGAACGCGTACAGCGTGATTCGCCTGGCCCATACACCAATCGTCGTCAATCGTCACATCACCCGTAATTTCTCGCAATCGCCGATGTGCGCCGAATGCTCATAGGTCCGCTACGTTAATCGCGTATATGTTCCTTCGGTCTTTCTATCATGCTGCTTGTTGCATATCGAATAGGCGGCAGCAGGTCTTTTGCTTAGGAGTAGAGAGCATCCGCCGTCCAAACTGCGGCGCACGACCGAGGTCACGTATATCGGGAATGCTGATATCGGGATAGGAGTTCTTGCGTCAGCGATACTTCGTTTGCGAAGCTTGCTGTGTGCTGCATTTTGCAGCTCGAGTAAGGGGGGGCGGTATCGCTGATAACAAAAAAGCCGAGGCAAAAGCCTCGGCTGTACCTGTGGTAGCTCCGACCGGATTCGAACCGGCGACCTTCGCCTTGAGAGGGCGACGTCCTAAACCGCTAGACGACGGAGCCATTAAAAAGGCCGCGAAACACGTGGCCTGGGTAAAGCTTGGTAGCTCCGACCGGATTCGAACCGGCGACCTTCGCCTTGAGAGGGCGACGTCCTAAACCGCTAGACGACGGAGCCATTAAACGAATTTACCAAAAATGGCTGGGGTGGAAGGAGTCGAACCCTCACATACGGTACCAGAAACCGCTGTCCTGCCATTAGACGACACCCCAGTGGCAAATCCTCTGCGCCATTTCCTTCGATTTATGTCGGAGGGCCAAGCGCGAGAAGATATATTACGCACCTTCCCCTATTCCGTCAACACTTTTTGGCAACTTTTTTGAAAAACTTTTCCCAATCACGTTGCGCAATGCGTATTCCTCCAGGTCAGGTGCCAAATTTGCAACTTCTCCGTCAATAACGGCATCAAGCAATTGTGCAAGGGCTTCTCCAATCTCGGGCCCTTGGGCAACTCCCAGCCGCATAACGTCACGCCCGTTGATAGCCAAGGACTTGACCGTAAATGCCTCGTCGGCGGCGATTATCTCCTCAAGAGTGCGTTGCAGGTCGTCGGCAAGCGCTATGCGCGGGCCGCTGAACTTCGGCGATTGCCCCCTTGCGTCCCCTCGCTTCAAATCGCAAAGCGCGGCGAACAGCTCGGTGTCGCCGCCAAGCCGTGCCAGCATGCGCTTCACCGCTTTAGGGTTAGCCGGCACCACGTCGTCATGACGTCTCACCAAAGCAAGCACCCTATCGATGAAGGTGTTGGAGAACGTCAGCCGCTGCATGATGCCGCGCGCTATGGGAACGCTCACTCCTGCGTGGCCATAAAAATGCCCGGTGCCGTTTTCGTCTTTGAAGAAGCACGCGGGCTTGCCCATATCATGGAACAACGCGGCCCAGCGAACCAGCGGGTAGGGTGGAACGCCATCGACGACCCGAGCGGTATGCTCAAGCACGTCGAATATGTGATAGGGCGTCTGCTGATCGAAGCCCTTCATGGCGACAAGCTCGGGCAAAACGGCCGAAAGCGCATCAACGCAGGCAAGCAGAGCGTCGCCGGCATGCGGGCCAAGCACCAGCTTCTGCAATTCATGGGTTACGCGTTCGGCGGATATCTTAGACAACAGTCCCTTGTTTTCCAGCATCCCCTGATACGTGCAAGGTTCGACGGCGTATCCAAGCTCAGCGCTGAAACGACAAGCCCGCAGGATGCGCAGCGCATCTTCGGCGAACCTTTGATGGGGATCGCCTACTGCACGGATGACGCCGAGCTGGATATCGGCCTTTCCCCCGAAGGGGTCGACCAGACCTCGGTCGGGTCGCCAAGCCATAGCATTGATGGTGAAATCCCTGCGGGCAAGATCTTCCTCTATCGAGGACACGAACGACACCGAATCGGGGTGCCTTCCATCCTTATACTGTCCATCGCTGCGGAAGGTCGTCACCTCGAACGCCGAATCCCCGCAGATAACGGTGATGGTTCCATGGGCGACTCCGGTTTCGTGGGTTCTCAGCCCCGCCTGTTCGCAAACGCGTTTCGTGTCGGCCCACATCGCGCTGCAGGCGATATCGATATCCGAGCAAGCTCGACCCAACAGCGCATCGCGCACAAAGCCGCCAACGGCCCAAGCCTCGAATCCCGCGGCATCCAATATAGAAAGAAGCGCAAGGGCATCCTCAGGAAGATCGATCCGCAGATCTGCGTCCAAATCCATCACCCCCTTATATAGATTCCTCAACCCCATAGTAAAACAAGGAAGCGAATGGGAGAGAGGGAAGTCCGCATCCGATTACGGCGAACAGCCGTTTCCGGGTTGCCGACGAACGGGTCGGGGCCAAAGTAGTTTCGGGCTAAAGGGGGGCCGGCATATCACTGTTTGAAAAACGACGGGATCAAGCAATCGATTGATGCCGGAAGCGGACAGGAAGGCGGCAAGGCCTTGCGCGTTAACGGCGAACAGCCGTTTCCAGCATGCCATGGACCTCATAGGGGGGGTGAAGCGAATCATCGACCGCATGAGCAACAGGAAAACTCAAGAAGAAGAATGCTCGAGGTGCAAAAGAAGCCGAATAAGGTAAAAAGGTAATTAGGAAAAATCGGAAATAGAAGCACTATATAAGCCAAGAATGAAGAAGTGAAGGAACGTGGCTAAGCCGTAAGGGGCTTGGTTCTAAGGGAAGTTGCCTTGTGCCAGGGTGTGATGCAATCGAAAACAACCACTATATGTAGGGTGGAAGACAAGCATGGACACAAGGAATGAAAGGGAAAAGCCACATATTGTGTTCAGGATGTGAAGACCAGGGCAAAATCCGAATCAAGGGATTGCCAAGAGGCCGCCAGCCGCGTAATATACATCCCCGCCCTGAGGCAAGGGCGCACCGGAACGGGAGGCTAGGCCGACCGGCCGAGGGCTGGAAAGGGACTTCGAAAAAAGTCCTTGACAGCGCCGAGGCGCTCCGGTAAAGTGCCTCTTCGCGCCGAACGCCGGAAAGGCGGGAGGCGGAAAGCCGCGGGCGTTGAGCCCGCAGGCGGGAACCTTGAGAACCGGATACTGGACAGACGGAATCA